>CAZCFU010000279.1:0-2425 GCA_964498005.1 uncultured Oscillospiraceae bacterium
CGGTTTTCCATGTCATCCCTCCTTATCATACAAACGGTCTGTTCCATATCATCCCTCCTTCGACGGCTTCCGCCGCTGGATGACGCACACCGCCGACGCGCAGAAACACGTTGCGGCAGTTGACCACGCCCTGTCGTGACCAAAGGCGATCGCCCATATCAGGCAGCCGATCCCGGTCACGAGCATTGCGATACCCAGCAGTTTTCTGAACTTCATGAGCTATTCCCCCTTCGGGTCAAAATGTAAAGTTCGCTTTACGAATAGAGTATAGCGCACTTTACATATGATGTCAAGTGTATTTTACATTTTTCGCAAAAAAACTTCCCCGGATTTTATCCGGGGAAGCTTTCCAAAAAGCCTCGCAGAGCTTCGCCGCCCTTTTCGGCGCGTTTATTCAGCGGATATCATATAGTAGTAGACGGGCTGGCCGCCGGACAGCAGGGTGATTTCGGCATTGGGGCACTGCTTCTGGAAGATGGCCAGGGCTTCCTCCGCCTGTTCTTCCGTCACATCCTCGCCGTAGAAGATGCTGATGAACTCGGCGTCCTGCTGGCTGTCGGCCTGGGCCAGGCGCTCCAGCAGGGAGTCGATGGCCCGATCCGTGCCGAAAAGCTGCCCGTCCGCCAGGGCCATGTAGTCCCCCTCGTGGATCTCGAAGCCGCCGAAGTCGGAGTCCCGGGCGGCGTAGGTGATCTCGGAGGTGCGCACGTTCTTGCGGGCCTCCTCCATGGCGGCGGCGTTGGTCTCGGTGTCCGCCTCCGGGTCCAGCACCAGCATGGCGGAGATGCCCTGAGGCACGGTGCGGGTGGGCACCACCACGATCTCCTTGCCCTCGATGAGGCCCACGCACTGCTGGGCGGCCATGATGATGTTCTTGTTGTTGGGCAGGACGAACACCACCTCGGCGGGGGTGTGGGCGATCTCCCGGCAGATGTCCTCGGTGGAGGGGTTCATGGTCTGGCCGCCGGAGATGACGCCGTCCACGCCCAGATCCTTGAACACGGAGGCCATGCCCTCGCCGGCGCTGACGGCCACCACGCCGAACTTCTTCTCGGCGGGGGCGATGCCCGGTTCTTCTTTGGCCTCCTGGGCCTCCAGCTCGGCCTCAATCTGCTCCAGGTCGTCGGTGCTCTGGGTCTTCTTGCCCGCCGCCATGTCCTCGTACTGGGTGCGCATGTTCTCGATCTTGGCCAGCTCCAGGGTGCCGTACTTCTGGGCCTCGGACAGGGCCGCGCCGGGGATGTCGGTGTGGACGTGGACCTTGAACGCCTCGTCGTCCTCGCCGATGACCAGGCTGTCGCCGATGCTGTTCAGGTAGGCGCGGAAGGGCTCAATGGATTTGTCCATGGTCTTGCGCACGATGAACACCGTGTCGAAGGTAAAGGTGATCTCCTCGTCGGAGAGGGCGGCGAAGTCGGCGGACTCCTTCACGGGCAGGGAATCGTCCTCCTCCTCCGGGGCGGGCACGCCCCGCAACTCGTCCAGCATACCCTGGAGGATGCACAGGAAGCCTTTGCCGCCGGCATCCACCACGCCCGCCTTTTTCAGCACCGGGTTCTGGTTGATGGTGTTGGCCAGGGCGGTCTGGCCCTCGGCGATGGCGGCCTCCAGGACGGCGTCCACGCTGTTTTGCTCCGCGGCCGCCTCGGCGGCGCGGGCGGCGGCCAGACGGGACACCGTCAGGATGGTGCCCTCGGCGGGCTTCATCACCGCCTTGTAGGCGGCGGACACGCCCTCGTTCAGCGCGGCGGCAAACACCACGCCGTCCGCCTCATCCTTCTCCTTCAAGCCCTTGGAGATGCCCCGGAACAGCAGGGACAGGATGACGCCGGAATTGCCCCGGGCGCCCCGCAGCAGGGCGGAGGCGGTGATGGACGCGGCTTTGCCGATGCTCTCGGCGGGCTTTTTCTTCGCCTCGGCGGCGGCGGTGCCGATGGTCAGGGACATATTGGTGCCGGTGTCCCCGTCGGGGACAGGGAATACGTTCAGGTCGTTGATAGCCTGCTTCTGGGCGTTGATGGAGGCGGAGCCGTGGATCACCATGCGCTGGAACAGCGCGCCGTCAATGATGTCTATCATGTTCGGATAATCCTCTCTTTCTGGGCCGGGTTTAACCGATCACCATAGAATCGACGCAGACGTTCACGCTGCGCACCTCCACGCCGGTGAGGCGGTGGACATTGTACTTCACTTCGTTCTGGATGGACTCGCCCACCGCCACCAGGTTCACCCCGTTGTCCACGATGATGTGCAGGTCAATGGAGATGGACTGGTCGTCGTTGTAATGGATCTTTACGCCCTTGGACATGGACTCCCGGCGGAGCAGATGCACCAGCCCGTCGGTGCGGGAGCGGAACGCCATGCCCTTCACGCCGTAGCAGCTGGTGGCCACCGCGCCGGTCAGGTTGGAGTACACGTCGCTGGT
>CAZCFU010000280.1:0-2421 GCA_964498005.1 uncultured Oscillospiraceae bacterium
AAAAGGGCGTGGGCGGCTTCCGGCTGGACGCGGTCAAGGAGTTTTACTCCGGCGCGACCGGCAAAAACGTGGAAGTGCTCAGCTGGGTCAACGACCATGTGAAGTCTGTAAAGCCTGACGCCTATATCGTGGGCGAGTGCTGGGACGGGCTGCCCACCTACGCCCAGTATTACGCCAGCGGCGTGGACAGCTTCTTTGACTTTGAGTTCTCGGGCTCCACGGGGATCATTACCAAGACGATCAACTACGGCGGCGCGGAGAACAGCGCCCAGGCCTACGCCAAGGCGCTGGTCCGGGTGCAGAACGCCATCCGGGAATACCGGGAGGACGCCATCGACGCCCCCTTCTTTGTCAACCACGACATGGCCCGGGCGGCCGGCTATATGTCCTATGACGCCCGCAAGGTCAAAATGGCGGCGGCTCTGAATATTTTGATGAGCGGCAGCGCCTTTGTGTACTATGGGGAAGAGATCGGCATGACCGGCAGCGGACGGGACGAGAATAAACGCGCGCCCATGTTCTGGTCCGCCGACGCCGGCGCGGCGGGCATGACAAAGGGCCCCCAGGACATGGAGCCCCAGGAAAACCAGTTTGCCAGCGCCGAGGAGCAGATGAAGGCCAAGGACTCGATTTACAGCTTCTACAAGGACACCATCCTGCTGCGCAACCAGAACCCGGAGATCGCGCGGGGCACCGTGGCCCGGCTGGAGGAGGTCGAGGATCAGGACATCGCCGCGATTTCCAAGACCTACGACGGCAAGACCATCTATATGCTCTACAACGTCTCGGAGACGGACGAGAAGCAGGTGGAAATGAGCCGGTACGGCGAGCTGGAAGTGGCGGGATACCTCTCGGTGGACGGCGGCGAGGTGACCATGAAGGACGGCACGGTCACGCTGCCCTCGTACAGCGTAGCGGTGCTGACGGAGAATCCCCAGTAAAATGAGCCAGTAAAAGCAGACCCGGAGGCCCTTTCCAACAGGGGCCCCCGGGTCTGCTTTTATTTGATACAGAGACGCGGCTCCCGCCATCGCCTGGGCCCAATCCATCGGCCTGATCGACGACGGGTTCCAGCTCGACGGGCTGTTGACTGTGATCGACGCGCGGATCATCCTCACCCGGCTCGCCGCATGGAAGGGCATCGAGCTGGCCGCGCTGACCGGCAAGGACAGCGATCCTGTTCTCAACCGCGCAGAAGTACTCAAGGAGTTCTTCTGCGCGGACTGATCCTTCAAAGCAAAACCGGCCCATGACAAAAGGCCCCGGAGCCCAGGCTCCGGGGCCTTTCCGCGTCCGTCCGGCTCACGCATAAAGAACCGGTATTCGCAGGGACTTCATTCTAACGCCGCGCTGGGGGTATCGTCTCCACTCAGAAGCTCACAAGCGGGGCTTCACCGGTGTCCTCACCCGGCTCAATAGCCCGGATGACCACATCGTAGCTGTAGCTGTCATTGACGTGTACGGTCACCCGGTCGCCGACCCGGCGGCCCAGCACCGCCTTGCCCACCGGAGATTCCTTGCTGATGAGATTTTTCAGCGCGTCCTGCCGCATGGTGGTGACGATCTGGCAGGTAACGGTCTCATCGTCCTCCTCCACATAGAAGGTGACCTTGTCGTACAGGCCCACCGTGCCCTCTTTGGACTGGTCGGAGATGACCACCGCTGTCTTGATCATATTCTCCAGATAGCGGCAGCGGCTGTCGTTGCGGTTTTTGTCCCGCTTAGCGGCCTTGTATTCAAAATTTTCACTCAAATCGCCGAAAGCGCGGGCGGTCTGCACGTCCTCGATGAGCTTGGGCCGCAGGACGGTGCGGCGGTATTCCAGCTCCTGGCGCATAAGCTCGATATCTTTCTTCGTCAGTTCATTGTGCATGGCAAACTCCTCCTTATGCCGTATGCCAATAGTTTGGCACAACCAGGGCCCGCCGTCAAGGGGTGGGATTCGACAAAAAAAGAACCCCCGGGCCGGGAAATAGGGGTTGACAGGGGCAGAAAATCGTGCTATCATAATCTAGCCTTGATAAGCCGGAGTGGCGGAATTGGCAGACGCCCGGGACTTAAAATCCCGTGGGAGCGATCCCGTGCCGGTTCGACCCCGGTCTCCGGCACCAAAATTTTATATCGCGGGGTGGAGCAGTCTGGTAGCTCATCGGGCTCATAACCCGAAGGTCGTAGGTTCAAATCCTGCCCCCGCAACCAAAAATCCTCTGATTTCCTGCGAAATCAGAGGATTTTCTCTTATTCTGCTCACTTTTTTCTGTGGTCAAAATTTTGGTTTTCTACAAGACCCATGCGCCGACCCATACGGGGAAATGTCTGGTTAGTTCCCGGCGGCATCGGATAGGATACTGCTCATGGTATTCGCTGCCTGACGCTGCGCCGCTGTGGTCACATGGGCATAGGTGTCCAGGGTAAACCCTG
>CAZCFU010000281.1:0-2394 GCA_964498005.1 uncultured Oscillospiraceae bacterium
CCAAGCCCCTGGAGTACTACTCCAACAACCTCATCAGCACGCTGTATCTGCTTCAGGCCATGCGCCGCCACGGGGTGAAGAACTTCGTGTTCTCCTCCTCCGCCACGGTGTACGGCGACCCCGCCACCGTCCCCATCCGGGAGGACTTCCCCACCGGCGGCACCACCAACCCCTACGGCACCTCCAAGCTGTTCCAGGAGAAGATCCTGATGGACGTGTGCGCCGCCGACCCCGAGCTGAACGTGGCCCTGCTGCGGTACTTCAACCCCATCGGCGCCCACGAGTCCGGCCTGATGGGGGAGGATCCCAACGGCATCCCCAACAATCTGGTGCCCTATATCGCCAAGGTATCGGTGGGCCAGCTGGAGAAGCTCCACGTCTACGGCAACGACTACCCCACCCCGGACGGCACCGGCGTGCGGGACTATATCCACGTGGTGGATCTGGCCCGCGGCCATGTGGCGGCGGTGAAGAAGCTGGAAGGCAAGTGCGGCCTGTTCGTGTGCAACCTGGGCACCGGCAAGGGCTACAGTGTGCTGGACGTGCTTCACGCCTATGAGAAGGCCTGTGGGAAGGAGCTGCCCTACGTCATCGAGCCCCGCCGCCCCGGCGATATCGCCGTGTGCTACGCCGACCCCGCCAAGGCCCGGGAAGAGCTGGGCTGGGAGGCGCGGCTGGGCATTGAGGAGATGTGCGCCTCCTCCTATCAGTGGCAGTCCATGAACCCCAACGGCTACAAAGGCTGATCGTTTCCCAAAAATTAGAGACAGGCGGCTTATCCGCCCAGGAGGTAAAGGATATGAGCATGGTACAGGCAGAGCAGACCTTGCGGGAAGTGCTGGCGGCCTATGACTTCGGCGGCAGCGTGGAGAAGACCGACCGCTTTGGAGAGGGCCACATCAATGACACCTTCCGGGTGGACGTCCGCGGGGAGGATGGGGGCTGCTGGCGGGTGATCGTCCAGCGCGTCAGCCCCGTGGCCTTTAAGCAGCCCCAGCAGCTGATGGAGAACATCGTCAACGTCACCGAGTACTTGGGCAGGGAGATCGAAAAGCTGGGCGGTGACCCCAACCGGGAGACCCTGACCGTCATCCGCACCCGGGACGGCGGCTCCTGCGTCACCGACAGCGAGGGCGGCGTATGGCGGGCCTTCCCCTTTGTGGAGGGGACGGTGTGCTATCAATCCGCCGAGACGCCGGAGCTGTTTGCCGCCTCCGGCCGGGCCTTCGGCCGCTTCCAGCGGCTGCTGCGGGACTACCCCGCCAACACCCTTCACGAGACCATCCCCCGCTTCCATGACACGGAAAACCGGTTACAGAACCTGAAGAACGCCGTGGCCGCCGATCCGCTGGGCCGGGCCAAGGACTGTCAGGCGGATATCGACTTCATGCTGGCCCGGGAGAAGGACTGCTCCGCCGCCCTCCAGGCGCTGCGGGACGGGGTGCTTCCCCTGCGGGTCACCCACAACGACACCAAGCTGAACAATGTCCTTGTGGATAAGGAAACCGGTAAGGCCCTGTGCGTCATCGACCTGGACACTGTGATGCCCGGGCTGGCCATCAATGACTTCGGCGACTCCATCCGCTTTGGCGCCAACCACAGCGCCGAGGACGAGCCGGATCTCTCCAAGGTGAACCTGGATGTGGAGCTGTTTGAGATCTACACCGCCGCCTTTTTGGAGGAGGCGGGGGACGCCCTCACCGAGGCGGAGATCCGCTACCTGCCCTGGGGGGCCAAGCTGATGACGCTGGAGTGCGGCATCCGCTTCCTCACCGACTACCTGGAGGGGGACAGCTACTTCCACATCAGCCGCCCGGGCCAGAACCTGGATCGGGCCCGCACCCAGTGCAAGCTGGTGGCGGATATGGAGGAGCACTGGGATGAGCTCAACGCCATTGTGGCCAAGTACATCCCTAACCAGGCATAAAAACGTGAAAAAAGGAAGGCCGGCGGCTGCCGGCCTTCCTTTTTGTTGTTTTACCGAACCGCGCTGGGCTGCCTGTAGCCGTCCCTCAGCTTGAATTTCTTCGTCTCGTCCTCCAGGAGATGGACCTGGTCGAACAGCTCCGTGCTGACGGCGGCGGACTCCTCACTGCTGGCGGAGTTGGTCTGCACCACAGAGGAGATCTGGCCAATGGCCTCGGACACCTGGGACAGGGATCCGGCTTCCTCCTTGATGGCCTCGGCGATGGTGGCGATGGCGTCGTTGGACTGCACCACCAGCTCCTGGGTCTTTTTCAGGGAGCCGGATACCTCGTCCACGATCTCGGTGCCCCGCTGGGTGGCCTGGATGGAGTTCCCGATGAGATCCTTGGTGGCCTTGGCCGCCTCGTCGGATTTGGAGGCCAGGTTGCGCACCTCGTCGGCCACCACGGCGAAGCCCTTGCCCGCCGA
>CAZCFU010000282.1:0-2388 GCA_964498005.1 uncultured Oscillospiraceae bacterium
TCATCTTGCCCTGTTTTAGCCTTTTGTGGCTGCTGGCTTCAATGATTTCAACTGCACGATCATATCTCACATAAATACCCTCGCCAGTAAGTTTCCCAACGTAATAAGTCAGAACATCTTCTTCTACCTCTGGTAATACGAGATATTGCAGCTCTCTAGTCTGGTTATCAGAATATTCAGGGAGTTTCCCTCTCTTCTTCTTATCCAGAATGTACAAAAGCCTACTCCTTTTTGCCTGTACTTCTATCCGCATAAAGTCGTAATTTTCAGGATTAGAACCTAATCCTTCTTTGCGAATTTCTGTACCCTTATGGTAGATGTTGATATTTAACCCCTTTCCCCTGTAATAAACATAATTTACATCAGATTTAGCTTTGCGTTCTTCCTGTTCCTGCACTTCCTCAACATCAGGAATGTCAGGCTCCGTATCATCGTTTTTGTCCTGTTGTTCATCCTCAAAATAGGAACGCTCAAATTGCTTCTTGCGCAAACTGTAGCCCATATCAATCAGACGCAAGTACTGCCTTGGACAGTACCAAACATCATAGGTAAAATCAATCCTACGAGCTAGAAAAGCATTTTGTTCTAACCAGGTTGCAGATGCTTCCTTCCATTCTTCAAAACATTCTGTATTACCCTGCTGTACTGACTGTGCCGCTTTTCCTGCACGTTTCCGCTCATCGGGACGATTATCCAAACAGGGAATCAACTTGATGATGCTGCTATAAACCGCTTTAACAAAGTTGGGAGTAAAGATAAGCGTATCAGCAGGAAGGTGCTCGTCACCATCCGTCATTTTGCTGGGGTTGATCGACAGTGCAATCATGTACAGGTACAAAAGCCGATCATCCTTGGGTAGTCCTTCCATTTGCTTCTCATACATCTTATCCTTGAACTTATACAGACGAATCATCTGAAAGCCCTGCTCGGCAAAGCTAGTAGTCATATAAAAGCCTATATCTGCGTCTGACCGCTTAATATATCTCATTTTTAGCTTTTTTGCGATGTATGCGTACTGACTTTCACCAGTAAGTATCCTGGAAAGTTCAAAAGTGTGTATCATCGTGATAGCCCTCCTGTAAGTATGACCTTATTTTACCACACTCTCCATCGTAAGTCACCCCAGTATGAAACTTTTTTGAAGTCGGGGGATTTTCGCCTATCGGCGGGGTGGAGGATTGACAATATAGTATCGCTTTGTTGCTATACCGCCTATCGGCGGTTTGATGCACTATAACTATAAGTGTGTCAAAACTGTGAGAGTTTTGATTTTTCAAAATTTAATTGCCCTGACGGGCAATTATTGAATTGTTTATAACAATCACAAATTTTTTAGGAGGATGCAATTATGTGTCAATCAGTGGATTTTCGGTCAAATGAAGTACGGTTGGGGGTGATAAATGATTTTATCAGTGAAAAGATCGAACAGCACGAAAAACTGTTTGCGGATATTGTGGCCCAACTAGAACACGATTTGATGGAAGGTCAAAATAATCCATTCAATGAGTGGGATGGGCCGTTTGATTCACTTCGTGGATACATCCGCTGTGATGTTGACTTTACCAAACGGCAGTATTGGAGGCTGATTCATCTTAACGAGTTGATTTTGGACCCCAGTGATACCAACAACCCTAACAGTCGCTTTAACCCCAAGTACAGTATTGACGAGATAATCAAGCCGTATAACCAGTTGAGGTCTAAAATCACCAAAGCCACCAATACATATAAGAAAAAGTTTGCTATGCTCCAAATCGATTAGTTTTTCAGTATACAGGCGGTTGCGTAAATACAATATCAATGCGCAACCGCCTGTATAACTATAAGTGTGTCAAAACCGTTAGAGTTTTATCCCCAGCAATCAATCCACCCAGAGGCTACAGTGCTATCAAAGCTATCATCAGCTATCCCTAATGTCTATAGGGGGTAACTGAAATAATAATCACAAGAGTATATAATTTCCACTATACGCTCCGATAATCTAACTGTATATTATGATTTCCGTTGCTATTATCCCTAAGAACAAGAAACAAAATTATCTTCTTCATGAAAGCCAATAGCCTACTGTAACGCTAGACTACATTTCAGGCCATATCCGTAAACACCACCAACTATAAACTAGGGGATGCCCCCAGGAAGAGGACATCCCCGATCAGAATAGTTCACCTCAAATTTGAGGGCAATTCTCATTGCCTTGCTGCTCCCTGGAACTTCTGAATCAACTCCGATGCTATAAGGGATGTGATCTTGTGGTAATCATCCACACCGTAGTTTTTCTGGACATAGCGGTTCAAAGCGGCGGGCGTTGTACCGCAATCCTGCATCAGCTTTTCCAGATAGGCGATCTGCTTCTGGCTGGCGGTTTTATCCGTTCTCGGCGGCTGTGTCGGC
>CAZCFU010000283.1:0-2376 GCA_964498005.1 uncultured Oscillospiraceae bacterium
GACAGCAAACGCTTCCGGGATCCCCAGGTGATGTGCCGCAGGGCGGCCAGCGCCGCTGTGGTCAACGGCATGGACACTCCCTCCCCCAGCTTGTCCCGGCAGGGGCCGCAGTGGACGGTGCCCTCCCCCAAATGGATGTGGGGCTCATGAGGCTGCTCCCGCCCGCACACGCCGCACCGGGCAATCTGGGGCTCATATCCCGCCAGCGCCATAGAACGCCATTCAAAGGCGGCCTTCACCTGAGGCAGGGGCACGGGCAGCTTATCCAGGGCGTGAAGGCAGTTCAGCGTCACCGCCAGCAGGCCGGGGTCTGGCTGGCTCTCCTCGGCCAAGGCCTCAGTGACCTCTACAAAGTAGCTGGCCAGGGCGATCTTCTCCAAATCTCCCCGCACCCCGTCAAACAGCCGCTCGGACGCGGTCTCCTTTACAGCCCACCGCCCGTTGTACTCATACAGGGTGAACTCCCCCCAAGTCAGCAGCTGACAGGCGGAGGCGATGGGGCTGTCCTTCTTCCGGCACCCCCGGGCGGACACGGTGAGCTTACCCTCCTTCTCGGTGAGCAGGGTGAGAATCTTATCCGATTCCTTGTAATTCACCTCGCGCAGCACGAGGGCGTTGGTAGTCAGGTGCATATACACGCTCCTATGTATGCCCCGGCGCCTGCCGGGACGTTTTGTGCTCAATAGGGCGCCTTTGGCCCATCCCATTCCTCCTGGGCTTCCGGGCCGGGGACGTCCCTCTGTTCCTCCTGCCCCGACGGCGGAACCATCCCCGAGCGGCCGTGGCTCAGCACCCAGGCCTGGGGCATCCCAGTCATCCAAAACAGGTTCCAATATTCTGTGTTCATTACCGTTCCCCCTGTCCATCGTTAGCATGGGCAGGGACGGGCGGATTATGTCAGGGAATTTTTGCGTCCTCCGCCTCCGCTATCGCGGAGGCGCTCCAGCGCAGCAGACGGGCAAACGCGGTTTCCGGCGGCTCTCCGGCTTCATCTTTGGTTAAGCCGCATTCCAAAATCTTCCGCTCATCCCCGGAAAGCCGGGGCAGCAGATCCCTCTTCGCCCGCGCATTTTCGCCGGTGCGCAGCTCATGCAGCGCCCGCAGAATGAAAAACGCGCTTTTATGGGCATTTCTTAAAAAGGCAGGCCATCTCTCTTTGTTTCCATACAAATATGTGTGACAGGCGGCGTGATACAGCCCTGACGCGCCAATCGCGGCGGCGTCCGCCAAATCGTTTCGGCCCATATCGGGCAGCAGCGGCTCCCATTCACCCCGGATAGGGCGCACATCCCGGGCCAGCTGGCACAGATCATATCTCGGCCAGCTTTTCACCTCCGCCGCCCCGCACAGAAAACCGCAGGCTTTCTCTCCCTCGGGCATTGCGCGGACAATGGCCCGGTAAGCGTCCAAATCGGCCAGCTCCACCTCATCCAGCACAGTCACCACGTCGATGTCGCTGTCCTCATCGGCCTCTCCCCGGCCATAGCTGCCCTGAAGGCCCAGAAACAGCAGGCGGGAGCCAAACTTTTCCGTCAGCTTTCCGGCAAGCCCTTTCATCCAATTTTCGATCTCTACCATGGCTCAGTCCTCAGTATATCCGAAGTTCTGGATGGCCGCCGGGTTGTCCCGCCAGTTCTCCTTCACCTTCACCCAGGTCTCCAGGTACACCTTGGCCCCCATGAACGCCTCCATGTCCTGCCGGGCCTGGGTGCTGATCTTTTTCAGCATGGCGCCGCCCTTGCCGATGATGATGCCCTTGTGGGAGGCTTTTTCACAGTATATGGTCACATGGCAGTCGATGATGTCGTTGTCCCGCTGGGAGAATTTGGTCACCTCCACCGCCGTGCCGTGGGGGATCTCCTTGTCCAGCTCCCGCAGCAGCTTCTCCCGGACGATCTCCGCCATGATCTGCCGCTCCGGCTGGTCGGTGACCGCCCCGTCGGGGAACAGCTGGGGCCCCTCGGGCAGCCAGCCGCCCAGTACCTCCAGCAGCTCGTCCACGCCCTCGCCGGTTTTCGCCGAGATGGGCACCACCGCGTCCCAGTCGTGGGCCGCGCCGTACACCGCCATCACCGACAGCAGCTTTTCCTTCTCGATTGTGTCAATTTTATTGATGACCAGCGCAGCGGGCGCTCCCAGCGCCTTGATACGGTCAATGAGCTCCTGCTCTGGCCCGTCGATGTGATCCACCGGCTCCACCAGCAGCATGACCCCGTCCACGTCCGCCACGCTCTGGCGCACCACCTTGACCATGTAGTCGCCCAGGCGGGTGCGGGCACGGTGCAGACCCGGCGTATCCACGAACACGAACTGGCTGTCCCCACGGTTGAGGACGGCGCAGATGCGGTTGCGGGTGGTCTGGGGCTTGGGGGAGAC
>CAZCFU010000284.1:0-2373 GCA_964498005.1 uncultured Oscillospiraceae bacterium
CGGCGGTTCAGGCCCTTGAGCACCATTTCCCCCTGCTTGAGCAGGATGATCTCTTGCATAAACTTCCCTTGCTTTCCGTTTTTTGTCTTCCTATTTTACAAGGATAGGCGGTGACTGTCAAGAGAGCGGGCACGTGATTTCACCCTTGCTCCCCTTGCCGAAATGTGTTAAAATCTGGGGAGTGTACGCAAAGAGAGAGGGGGAAGGGGCCGTACCGGGAGCGCGGCCCCAAAATCATATGCCAAACAGGATCGGATTTGACAACCAGCGCTATCTGGACACCCAGTCCGCCCACATCCGGGAGCGCATCGCCCAGTTCGGCGGCAAGCTGTACCTGGAGTTCGGCGGTAAGCTGTTTGACGACTACCATGCCGCCCGGGTGCTGCCCGGCTTCGCCCCGGACAGCAAGATCCGGATGCTGCTGGAGCTGCGGGACAGCGTGGAGATCGTCATGGCCATCAACGCCGACGACATCGAGCAGAACAAGGTCCGGGGGGACCTGGGCATCACCTACGGCGAGGACGTGCTCCGGCTCATCGACACCTTCCGGGGGGAGGGGCTGTACGTGGGCAGCGTGGCCGTCACCCGGTACGCCGCCCAGCCCGCGGCGGACGCCTTCAAGCGCCGCCTGGAGGATCTGGGGGTGAAGGTGTACCTCCACTACCCCATCCCCGGCTATCCCCACGACGTGGGGCGCATCGTGTCCGAGGAGGGCTTTGGCCGCAGCGACTACATCGAGACCACCCGGCCCCTGGTGGTGGTCACCGCCCCCGGCCCCGGCTCGGGGAAAATGGCCACCTGCCTGTCCCAGCTCTACCACCACCACGTCCGGGGCGAGCGGGCGGGATACGCCAAGTTCGAGACCTTCCCCATCTGGAACCTGCCCCTAAAACATCCGGTGAACCTGGCCTATGAGGCGGCCACGGCTGATCTCAATGACGTGAATATGATCGACCCCTTCCATTTGCAGGCTTACGGGGAGACCACGGTGAACTACAACCGGGACGTGGAGGTGTTCCCGGTGCTCCAGGCCATTTTCGAGCAGATCATGGGGGAGAGCCCCTATAAGTCGCCCACCGACATGGGGGTGAATATGGCGGGTAACTGCGTCGTGGACGACGAGGCGGTGTGCGCCGCCGCCCGGCAGGAGATCGTCCGGCGGTACTACACGGCCCTGTGCGACCGCCGCCGGGGCCAAGGCAGCGACGAGATCGTCTACAAGCTGGAGCTGCTGATGAAGCAGGCCCAGGCCAGCCCCGGGCTGCGCCCCGTCATCGCCGCCGCCGAGGGGCGGGAGGAGGAGACGGGGGAGCCCGCCGCCGCCATCCGGCTGTCCGACGGCCGGGTGATCACAGGGGGCACCTCCGAGCTGATGGGGGCGGCCGCGGCGGCTCTGCTCAACGCCCTGAAGGCCCTGGCGGGCATCGGCCAGAAGGAGCACCTCATCGCCCGGGAGGCCATTGAGCCCATCCAGGCGCTGAAGGTGGATCACCTAGGCAGCCGCAACCCCCGCCTGCACAGCGACGAGGTCTTGATCGCCCTGGCCATCTCCACCGCCACGGTGCCCCTGGCGGCCCAGGCCCTGGACAGCCTGGACAAGCTGCGGGACTGCGAGGCCCACTCTTCCGTCATCCTCACCGCCGCCGACAGCGGGACATACTCCAAGCTGGGAATGCGCCTGACCTGCACCCCCCGGTACCAGGGCAGCCAGCTCTACCACAAGTAAAACCGGGCCGCAAAAAAAGAGCTTGCAATCCGGGACGGCCTGTGATATCATACTTGTTACCTGTGCGGGCCAAGCCCGCTGAATCGAAGCTATTACCGAAAGGATTTGAGTCAAATGACGGTTCCCCAGATCGTGCTGTCCATCATCTACTTTGTCGTGGCCCTGGGCCTCATCGCCGTGGTCATGCTCCAGTCCGGCAAGAGCGCCGGCCTGTCCGGCGCCATCGCCGGCGGCGCGGACACCTTCCTGTCCAAGAACAAGGCCAAGTCCGCCGACGCCCGTCTGGCCAAGATGACCAAGTGGGTGGCCATTGTGTTCATGATCCTCACCCTGGTGCTGTGCCTGCTGCCCGGCGTGTCCGCCGCGGCCTGAGACAAGCGAGAAAAAATCCCCTGTCCATGGGACAGGGGATTTTTTTATGCCCTCAAATGCTCCGGGGGCCGATATTGCAAAGCTTCGGCGAGATGATGTACCGCGATATCCTCCGCGCCGTCCAGGTCGGCAATGGTGCGGGCCACCCGCAGGATGCGGTCATAGCCCCGGGCGGTGAGGCCCAGCCGGTCATAGGCTCCCCGGATGAGCTGCTGGCAGCTCTCGTCCAGCTTGCAGTAAGTACGCAGCTCCTTTGGCCCCATCTGGGCGTTGCA
>CAZCFU010000285.1:0-2361 GCA_964498005.1 uncultured Oscillospiraceae bacterium
AGCATGGAGCCCAGCACCGCCTGCTCCGCCATGACGGAGTGGGGCATCTGCAATTCGTTCAGTTCCTCGCCGGGCACGAAAACACCTTCTTTATTTTTCCTCGATGACCAAGACGTTGATAATCCCGCTGATCTCGCTGCCCAGCTTGCACTTCACCTCGAACGTGCCGAAGGACTTGATGGGGTCGCTGAGCACGATCTTGCTCTTGTTCACGTCGATGCCGCACTGGGCCTTCAGCTCGTCGCTGATCTCCCGGCTGGTGATGGAGCCGAACAGCCGGCCCCCCTGCCCCGCCTTGGCGCGGATCTTCACCTGGCAGCCCTTGAGCTGCTGGGCGGCCGCTTCGGCGGCTGCCTTCTCCTCGGCCAGACGGGCGGCCTTGGCCTTATCCTGCATCTTCATGGTGTTGACGTTCTCGGCCGTGGCCTCCACCGCCAGCTTCCGGGGCAGGAGGAAGTTGCGGCCGTAGCCGTCGGACACCTCTACCATCTGGCCCTTCTTGCCCTGGCCCTTCACATCCTGCTGTAAAATAACTTTCATGATTTCGTTGCCTCCTATTCAGATCCGGGCAGACGCCCGCCTCAAGATTTAAGTTTCGTTCGGCTTCTCCTTGCCCTTGTCAAAGTAATCATCCAACGCGGCGTGGAGCCCGTCCAGCACCTGCTCCACCGTCCGCCCTGGCACCTGGGCCCCCGCGGCGCTGGCGTTCCCGCCGCCGCCCAGCGCCTCCACGATCACCTGCACGTTGGTGCTGCCGATGCTCCGGGCGGACACGATCACCCGCCCCTCGTCGTCCGGGTACAGCACAAAGGACGCCCCGATGCCCGCGATGTTCAGCAGCTCGTCCGCCGCCTTGGCCGCCGTCACCCGGCCCACCGAGTGGTCGGACACGGCGATGGCGATGTCCCCGTGGTACATCCTGGCGTTCTGGATGATGCCGTACTTGGCCACCGCATCGGACAGGTTGGTCTGGAACAGCTTGCGCACCTCACCGGTGTCGCCCCCCGCCCGGCGGAGCATGGCCGCCGCCTCAAAGGTGCGTCCCCCGGTGCGCATGGTGAAGTTCTTGGTGTCCAGCATCAGCCCCGCCATCAGGGCCTCCGCCTCTCCGGGCAGCAGGTCGCTGGACTCCATCAGGTAGCCGATCAGCTCCGTCACCAGCTCGCTGGCGGAGGAGGCGTAGGGCTCGTGGAAATTGAGGTCCGCCCCCTCGATGTAGGTGGCCGCCCTCCGGTGGTGGTCGATGACCGCCACCTTGTTGCAGGAGTCCAGCAGCTCCCGGTTCTGCACCTGCTCGGGCCGGTTGGTGTCCACCACCACCAGCAGCGAGCGGGAGTCCGCCCGGAGCATGGCCTCCTGGCTGTCCAGGAACACGCCCTCATACTGGGGCATTTTCGCCACCCGCTCGTAGAGCTCGTCGGCGGGGGTGGATACATGATCCCGGACGATATAGTGGGGCACGCCCTTCATCCGGGCGATGGCGCACACGCCCACGGCGGCGCCCGCCGCGTCGAAATCGGGCGCCTTGTGGCCCATCACCATGACGCAGGAGGCGTCCGCCACCAGCTCGCCCATGGCAGAGGCCATGACCCGGCTCTTCACCTTGGTGCGCCGCTCGGCCTCCTTGCTGCGCCCGCCGAAGAACTCGAAGGTGAAGCGGTTCTTCACCACCGCCTGGTCGCCCCCCCGGCTCAGGGCCATCTCCACCGACAGGTTGGCGAAGCGGTACAGCTCCTCGAAGGTGTCCCCGTCCACGCCCACGCCGATGGACACGGTGGCGGGGATGCCGGCGGGGTTGACCACCTCCCGCACGCTGTCCAGCAGGGAGAACTTGTCCTCTTTATAATCGGCCAGGTACTGCTCCTCGAACAGGAACAGGTAGCGGTCCCGATCCAGCCGGCAAAAGACGCCGTGGGCCTCCTCAGTCCAGTTGGACATCCGCTGGCTGATATCGCTGAGCATGGCGGAGCGGACGGTCTCATCCTGGCCCTTGATGGCGTCCTCGTAGTTGTCCAGCAGCAGCAGGGCCAGCACGGGCCGGGTGGCCTTATAGATGTCCCTGGTATCGGCCAGGTCGGTGACGTCCAGCCAATAGGTGGTGGCCAGCAGGCTCTCCTCCCTGCCCGCCGCTGGGCGGGCCATGTCGCCGAACACCTGGTAGCGCCGCCCGCCCAGCTCCACCTCCTGGGGGCACTCGCTCTTGCCCTCCAGCAGCCAGCGGCTGTCGAAGCTGGGGGCCAGGTCGGCCAGGCGTGTGTCGAACATCCGCTCCTGGTCGCCGGTGAGGCGCAGGAACTGGTCGTTGGACCACACCACCTCGTCGGTGTCCGGCCGGAACATCACCAGGGGCAGGGGGCAGTT
>CAZCFU010000286.1:0-2354 GCA_964498005.1 uncultured Oscillospiraceae bacterium
TGCGGAACAGGTTCTGCCCCGCCAGCAGGTTGTCGATCTCGATGGCGTAGTCGATTTCCAGATCGCCCCCCGTCTCGCCCAGGGTGGAGCGCATCCGGCGGGTGTTCACCCCGATGGACAGCTCCCCGTAGGGGGTCTCGTACATGGACAGGTGCCGCCTGCCCTCCTCGAACACCATCTGGGAATTGATGTTCCCCTCCCGCAGGAGGGTCACCTTGCCGCCATCGATGTGCAGCTTGGTGGTGGTGCCCTCCAGGCCGGTGAGCTCGCTCTCCTGGTAGGAGACGGTGAAGCCGCCCCGGCTGTCCCGCTTCAGGGTGCCGGCGGTGACCAGCTCGATCTCGTCAGGGCTGCTCTCGGCGTACAATTGCTTTCCTTTGATGGATATGATCACGTTGTCAGTCATGGTTATCCTCTCCATTGGCTGTTCTCGCGCCGCGTTAATATGCTGTGATGTCGATCTGCTCCACCTCGGCGGCCACATCCTCGCCTAAGAAGACGGAGGCCAGGGCGGAGAAGTCCTCGGTGCTGTCGCTGACGTAGTAGCGGTGCCTGCCCGCGCCGGGGCGCTCGTTGCGCAGGCCGTCCCACTCCAGCTGCTTCTTCACCCACCGGGCGCACTGCTCCCCCACGTCCACCAGGGCCACGTCGGGGCCCATGTACGCGCCGATGATCTCCTTCAGCAGAGGGTAGTGGGTGCAGCCCAGGATCAGGGCGTCCGCCCCCGACGCCTTCACGGGGGCTAAGTACTCGGCGGCTACGGTCTCCGCCACGATGTCCCCGGGCTGGAAGCGCCCGTTCTCCACCAGCGGGACCAGCAGGGGACAGGCCCGGGCGGTGACGGCGGTGCCGGGACGCAGGGCGTCCAGGGCCCGCTCATAGGCTCCGGAGCGGATGGACGCCTTGGTGCCGATGAGGCCGATCTTGCCGTTCTTGGTCAGCTGGGCGGCGGCGCGGACGGCGGGCTCCACCACGCCGAATACGGGGATGTCATTTTCCTCCCGGAGCACGTCCAGGGCGGTGGAGGACACGGTGCCGCAGGCGATGACAATGGCCTTGGGGTTGAACGTGCGCAGGAAGGTCACGTCCTGCTGGGCGTATTTGACCAAAATGTCCTTGGAGCGGCCGCCATAGGGCACCCGGCCGGTGTCGCCGAAGTAGACCAGATCCTCCTCCGGCATGATCCGGGCCAGCTCCCGCACCGCGGTGAGCCCCCCCAGGCCGGAGTCGAACACGCCGATGGGCCGTGTATCCATACGCGCCCTCCTTTTCCTGACTAGAAACTATGATATTATATGCTATTCCTTCCCCAAAAACAAGAGTGGATTTTGGAAGTCTCTTCTAGGACAGCCGCTGGATATGAACTTCAGGAATTTTACCAATTCATATTGAATTTGCCGGATGTTTTTGATAACATCTCAAATTGGATAATATAGTTTATGATAAAAATATACCTTGTACTTGATTGCCGATTCAAAGAAACGCGGGGGAGGAAACAATTATGTCAAAAGAGTTTCATATTCATTTTGATGAGAAGCAAATGGACGGTCTCCGGGCCCGGATCGATTCTACAAGGCTGCCGGGCGCGTTAAAAAGCGAAACGTGGGATTTGGGAACAGACGGCGATTACTTGGCAGCGCTTCTCAACTATTGGCGCCGCGATTACGACTGGTATCGCAAGGAGCGGGAGCTTGACCAGTATTCGCAGTTTACCTGTGAGCTGGATGGCTTGGTGATTCACTTTTTTCACATCCGCGGTTCCCGCGAGGGGGCGAAGCCGCTGCTGCTGACCCATGGATGGCCTGACAGCTTTTTGCGTTACGCGAAGGTATTCCCTTTGCTCGCTGATTATGATCTTGTCGTTCCGTCATTACCCGGCTTTGCGTTTTCGACGCTGCCGCCGAAAGGGTTCATGAACAACGCGGAGGTCGCGGAACTATGGCACCGGTTGATGACAGAGGTGCTGGGCTACAAGGAATACGCGGCGTCAGGCGGCGATATGGGCCGCGGTGTGACCTGTTACCTTGCCGCGCGCTACCCCAATGAGGTCAAGGGGATCCATCTGACCGATGTGGGAATGGCAGGTGATCTGGTCGCCGCGCCGGATGAAGACCTGACGTCGGACGAGCTTGACTACAAGCGCAGGGCAATTGAGTGGCAGCGCATGGAGGGCGCTTATATCAATATCCAAAGCACAAAGCCGCGGTCATTGGCGTATGCTCTGAGTGATTCGCCCGCGGGAATGGCCGCCTGGATCGTGGAGAAGTATCACGCCTGGAGCGATTGGCCCCTGCTGACCATGGATGACCTTTGTGACTGCCTGACCCTTTATTGGGTGACAAACACGGCCTGTA
>CAZCFU010000287.1:0-2347 GCA_964498005.1 uncultured Oscillospiraceae bacterium
TGCCCGGGCGTGAAAAGGCGTGGCTGCTCACCTGCGCCGCCAACGCCTGCAAAAGCCAGCTGCGGTCCTTCTGGCGCAGGAACGTGGGGGAGCTGGACGAGTCCCTCCCCTTCCGGGACGAAACCGACCGGGAGGTGTGGGACGCGGTGATGGCCCTTCCCCCCAAGTACCGGGCGGTGATCCACCTCTATTACTGGGAGGGTTACGGCCAGGGGGAGATTGGGGACATCCTCCACATCTCCCGCACGGCAGTACAAACGCGCATGGCCCGGGCCCGGGCCATACTGAAAAAGGAGCTGAGCGATGATGAAGGACTACAGGCACATGATGCGGCAGGTCATGCTGAGCGATGAAAAAAAGGAGGAAATCATGGATATGTTGGAAAATAAGGGCACTCAGAAGCGGCGCAAGCCGTCTGTGAAGGTAATGGTACTGGCGGCGGCGCTGGCGGTGGGGTGCGTGCTGTCCATCGCGGCGGGCCTGCCCGCCCAGGTATACAATCTCGTGGCCGGGGGCTCGGCCACCTTCCTGCCCGGAACGGGCGAGGGACACTTTGTCTATGACGGTCAGGAGAACAGCCCCATCACTGTGGAGAACGGACGGATGTGGTTCGCCGCCGACGGCGAGAAGGTGGACATCACCGGCAAGGTGGACGAAAACACCCCCTATATCTACGAGCGCACCGACCCCAAGACCGGGAACAAGGGCTACGTAATCGTGGGCGGCACCATCGACGACCATGGCTGGGCCGAGATCTTTATGACAGAAGACGGCTCCTCCTGCTCCATGATGGGCGAGAACGCCTGGGAGTATTTGGTACCCATTGACGGTGAGCAGATCCCCCTGAGCCAGCTCACCGACGCCCAGCGGGATATTCTGAACGCGGACGGCGGAATCCTCACGGTGACGGCAAACCAGCCTTGGCTGGACACCGCAATGGCCCAGCTGGGCCTGGATGCCACCATTGTAGGCTGACCTGGCAAAAGGCAAAACGTAAAACCCCGCCCGGAGCAATGCTCCGGGCGGGGCTTCTTTTACTCTTTGGGCCGTTCGGGCGGTTCCGGCTTCTCCCCTTCCGGGGGCTTTTCCCCATCTGTGGGCTCCTCCCCGTCCTCCTTGGGGGCGGGCATGGGGATGGGCTCATCCACGATATGGATATGCCGCGCGGGCGGCTCCACGTCCCCGGACAGCTTGGGCTTGGCGTGGGTGGAGGTGTAGGCCCCCTCCACCAGCGCGGGATCCCGGCCCTCGATGATGGCCACCATCTCGCCGCCGGTGATGGTCTCCTTCTCCAGCAGGTAGGCCACCACCTTGTCCATGTCCTCCCGGTTGGCGCGGATGACCTCCACCGCGTCCTTGTAGCACACGTCCAGCACCGCCTTGACGGCCTTATCCATCACGGCGGCGGTGTCCTGGGCGCAGTCCAGGCCGTAGCCGCCGTCCAGGTACTGGTTGCGGACGGAGCCCAGGGCCATCATGCCGAATTCCTCGCTCATGCCGTACATGGCCACCATGTTCCGGGCGATGTTGGTGGCCTCCTGGATGTCCTGGGACGCGCCGTTGGTCATGGTCTCCATCACCACTTCCTCGGCGGCGCGGCCGCCCATGGACACGGTGATCTTGGCCATCAGCTCTTCCCGAGTGCGCAGATTGGTCTTGTCCTCCTCGGGCATCAGCAGGGTGTAGCCCAGGCTGCCCTCGGTGTGGGGGACGATGGTGATCTTCTGCACCGGCTCGGCGTTCTTCTGCTTATACGCCACCATGGCGTGGCCCACCTCGTGATAGGCCACCAGCTTGCGCTCGAACTCGGTGAGGACGGAATTTTTCTTCTCACTGCCCGCGATGACGAACTCGAAGGAGGCCAGCAGGTCCTCCTGGGTCACCAGCCTGCGGCCCTTGCGCACCGCACGGAGCGCCGCTTCATTCACCAGGTTGGCCAGATCCGCGCCCACGCATCCGGCGGTGGCCAGGGCGATCTTGTTGAGGTCCACGTCCTCCGCCAGCTTGATCTTGCGGGTATGCACCTGCAAGGTAGCCAGACGGCCCGCCAGGTTGGGCCGGTCGATGGTGATGCGCCGGTCAAAGCGTCCCGGACGAAGCAGGGCCTTGTCCAGCACCTCGGGCCGGTTGGTGGCGCCCAGCACGATGACGCCCTTGCCGGGGTCGAAGCCGTCCAGCTCGGCCAGCAGCTGGTTCAGGGTCTGCTCCCGCTCGTCGTTGCCGCCCATGCGGTTGTCGCGGGATTTGCCGATGGTGTCGATCTCGTCGATGAAGATGATGCAGGGGGCCATCTTGCTGGCCTCCTTGAACAGGTCGCGGACACGGGACGCGCCCACGCCCACGAACA
>CAZCFU010000288.1:0-2318 GCA_964498005.1 uncultured Oscillospiraceae bacterium
AAAAATTTTGATTTTTATAGCTCTGAGCACAATCATGCGACCATAGTCAACCGAAAACAAAGCCACTATTACTCGTCAACTACCTCGATTATTGGTTTCTTCCGGAAACGCCGGATGGTAAAAAATACGAGGATGACGATCAGGATCAGAGGTATTACAGTGAGAACGATCCGCAGCATATCGGAAGTGGGCATACCGGTGAGGGTGCTGCCCGGCATGGCCCCGATCATAGCGTTGGAGTTTGCCACCGTGTACAGCAGGTGATGGGCAGCCTGACGGCCATAGTGATAATCACTGGAGCTGTCCTTATTGAAGGAATACTGGGTGTCAGGCAGATAGCGCAGGCTGCCGTCGCCCCCCGCCTCAATCATCTGGCCGCAGTCCATGTGCTCCAGATAGCCGTTGGCATCGGTGATGACGAAGCCGCTGAAACCCCATTCACCCCGGAGCACGTTGGTCAGCAGGTTGTAGTGTCCGCCAGTCCAGGTGGCGCCGATGCGGTTGAAGGAGGTCATCAGGGCATTGCAGGCAGGAACCTCTCCCACGGTGGGCTGCCAGGAGCCGTTGACATCTTCCACATAGTTCACCGGTACAGTGCCCACCTTGACGCACATCTCAAAGGGCTTGAGGTAGATCTCCCGGATGGCCTGCTCGTTGGACCAAGTGGCCACGCCTTCACCGCCGCCGTCGCCGCGGTGGTTCTCCTGGTCGTTGAGGGCAAAATGCTTGATGTAGGTGTACATTCCCTTAGACGCCGCCTCGTACACCGTATTAGAAGCGATCAGGCCGGACTGGAACCCATCCTCGGAGTAATACTCGTTGTTGCGCCCGGAGAAGGGGGTGCGGTGGATGTTCATGGCAGGGCAGTACCATCCAATTGTGCCGGCGCCCATGAGGGCGGAGTTGCCGATGAGATTGCCGAACTCCTTGGCCAGCTCAATGTTCCAGGTCTGGGCCAGGATGTTCGCTCCCTGGTAGGTGATGCCCGTGCCGCCGAACACCAAACCGGTGGCGGAATCCGCGTCCATGCAGTGGGGCTTGACCACGGACTCCAGAGCGGGGGTGCCATAGCCGGAGGAGGTGATGATGGTGTTGTAGTCCTCCGGGGAGAGCTGGTCCAGCAGGTCGTCCCACAGGGGGTCGTCAAAATCCAGGCCACGCAGCTGGATAAGGGACAGGCCGTTCTTCGCGCTGTACACAGGAGTATCGGTGAGGGAGGCCGGGTCCACAGGACTGCCGGAGTCGTGGCTGTTCAGCTGGGCCAACAGTTCCGCTGAGGCGGTCTTGACATACATAAACGAGGCGGGATTGCCGTTAGCGTCAGTGCCGTTGATTTCGTTGCCCCAGGTGCTGATCTCTGTTCCAACCTCGCCGTCGTGGGCAGGGAAGGTGCCCGTCCAGTCGTTCCGGGTCAGGTAGGGCAGACCGCCGTTGGCTGCGTCAAACTGGTTGGTAATGGCCACACCGCTGGCGGAGTCTGTGGCAAAGGTATCGGAGTCAAAGGAAGATACAGTGTACACATCCACGAAGGCGACATTGCCGTTCTCTGTCATGCCGTCGGCCATTGTCTTGCCCTTGGCGGCCAGGATGTTGTTGATGGCTTGGTGAGCGTCGGACGCGGCGGTGATGTAGTAATCGCCCGCATCCAGAATGTAGGTTTTGGCGTTGGTGTAGTCGTAGGCTTTGAGCTGTTCCTTGTCAAAGGTGACCGTGACGGTTTCGGAGTCCCCGGGCTGGAGCAGACCAGTCTTGGCATAGCCCGCCAACTCTACAGCAGACTTCTCCACGGCGTTGGCCCGGTCGTAGTCGGTGTAGGGGCTTTGCAGGTACACCTGGACCACCTCTTTGCCCGCTACATCGCCGCTGTTCTTCACCGTGAGAGAGACCTCGCAGGTATCGCCGCTCCACTTCACCTGATAGCCGGACCAGTCAAAGGTGGTGAGGGACAGCCCGAAGCCGAAGGGATACTGTACGGTGGAGGCGTAGTCGTAGTCTCCGGCGCTGCCCTGACCAAGCACCGCGTCCTCATACCGGGTCTCGTAGTATTTATAGCCTACATAGATGCCCTCCTCATAACTGAGGTAGGTGTGGTCAGTAACGTTCCCGGCTTCGTCCAGGTAGTAGTAGGAGCCGTAATTCTGGGCGGCAGGGGAGGAGAACGCGTCAAAGGCGTAAGTGTCCACCAGATGGCCGGAAGGATTCACGTTTCCGGCCAGGATGTCCGCGATGGAGCTGAGGCCATAGCTGCCGGTGAGGCCGGTGTAGAGTACAGAGTGGATGTGCTCGAAGTCCTCCACCCAGCCCAGCTCCAAGGCGCC
>CAZCFU010000289.1:0-2314 GCA_964498005.1 uncultured Oscillospiraceae bacterium
GCACCTGCCAGTCCCGGACGTACCGGGCGGAGTCGGTGTACTGCCCCGGCTGGCCGAACCAGAAGCCGGTGGAGTAGTGCCGGTGGCTCACCTTGTCCACTTCGGCCCGCCACACCGGGTCCATGGGCACGCCCTGTGCCGCCGCGTCCACGGCGTGGCGGTAGGCGGCGGTGGTCATGGCGGCGTAGTAGGCGCTCTTGGCCCGGCCCTCAATCTTCAGCGAGTTCACCCCGGCGGATATCAGCTCCGGGATGTGGTCGATCATGCACATGTCCCGGCTGTTCATGATGAAGGTCTCGCCGTTTTCCTCAAACACGGGGAAGTATTCCCCGGGACGTTTCTCCTCCATCAGGGCGTACTGGTAGCGGCAGGGTTGGGCGCAGGCCCCCCGGGAGGCGTCCCGCCCGGTCATATAGTTGCTGAGCAGGCACCGCCCCGACCAGGACACGCACATGGCCCCGTGGACGAAGCACTCCACTTCCAGCCCTCTGGGTGCTTTCGCCTTCAGCTCCGCCACCTCGTCCAGGGACAGCTCCCGGGCCAGGATCACCCGGCCGGCCCCCAGTTCATGCCACACCCGGGCCATCTCATAGTTGGTGATGCCCGTCTGGGTGGACATATGCACCTGGACGTGGGGGGCGCGGCGCTTGCACAGATCCAGCACGTCGGGCCCCGCGGCGATCACCGCGTCCACGCCGATGGCGTCCAGATACTCCAGATACCCGGGAAGCTGGGCCGCCTCGTGGTTCCTCGCCAGGGTGTTGCAGGTCACATGGACCCGTATGCCCTTGGCGTGGGCGGCGGCGACAGCGTCCGCCAGCCCCTCCCGGTCAAAGTTCCCGGCAAAGGCCCGCATACCGAAGGCGTTCCCGGCCAGATACACCGCGTCCGCGCCGTAGGCCAGGGCCATGTCCAGCCTTTCCCGATCTCCCGCCGGAGACAGCACCTCCGGCTTAGCCATTGGAGCTGTATCGCTGCACCAGCGTGTTGTGCTCGGCGAAGGTGCGGGTATACTCGTGCTGCTTGGTCTCGGGATTGAGGACGTAGTAATAGTAGCTGGTGTCCGCCGGGTTCATGGCGGCCAGCAGCGACTGCATACCCGGGTTGGAGATGGGCCCGGCGGGCAGGCCCTGGTACAGATAGGTGTTGTAGGGGGAGTTGATGGACTTATCCGCCTCGGTGGGGAGCTTTCCGCCGTTGATATACACCAGGGTGGCGTCGATCTGCAGGTAGCCCGCCGTTTCGGCGGCGGGGTTCTCCAGCCGGTTGTAGATGACGGAGGCGATGCTCCGGTAGTCGTTGCGTTCAGAGGTGTTGGTGCCGTCGGTCTCCTTTTCAATGAGGGAGGCGATGGTGACGATGTCGTGGAGGGAGTACTGGGCCTCCTCGCCGGAGTACTGGGCCATATACTGATCCATTTTGGAGTCAAAGTTCACCAGCATCTTGTTGATGACGTATTTGGGGTTTTCGCCCAGCTCAAAGGTGTACGTGTCTGGGAACAGGTATCCCTCCAGACGGTGGTAATCCCCCAGGGGGCGATCCTGGAGCCAGTCGAAAGCATAGTTATAGGTGGCGGCCATGTCCTGGAGCTTTTCCACCGAGGTGACCCCCCGTTCGTCCAGCAGGTCAAAGACCTGGTCGATGGTGAGGCCCTCCTTGATGGTGATGTCCGTGGTCAGCCGGGTGGAGGAGGAGGAGCCCATGCTGGACACCAGGGCGTGGTAGTCCATCTCGGTGTTCAGCTCGTATTTGCCCGGCGCGATCTTGTCCTGGGCGTGGGAGAACTGGGTGTAGAGCTTGAAGAGGAACTTGTACTGGATCAGCCCCGCCTCCTCCAGTTGATCCACGATGGTGTTGAAGTCGGTATCCTCCTCGATGGTGATCTCGGTGGAGGCATAGGTTTTGTTCAACCCCAGCAGGTCGCAGGCCCATGTCCAGCCCAGGGTGGCCAGCACGGCGGACAGGCCGATGACCAAAAGGACGTACAAAAACGCGCCGGCGATCCGGGCGGCCGCGCTGCGCCGGCGGCGGGCGCGCTTCTTCTGGGGACGGGGCTGGGACGGCTCACGCTGGGACTGGCCGCGCTCGCTGGCGCGATGTTCATCTGCCATGTAGCTCACTCCTTTGGGTTACGGCAGGGGGGGAACCAATTTTTCGGCCCCCACATAGTATAATGCGGAAACGGGGCTCGCCCCCGGCGCCGCGGTCGGCGGCGTCGGGGCCGGTCCCTGTGACCGGGATATTATTAGTGAGGTGACAAAATCATGTGTTGTGGTAACAATGGTGGTTTCGGTGGGGGCTGCTGGTGGATCAT
>CAZCFU010000290.1:0-2314 GCA_964498005.1 uncultured Oscillospiraceae bacterium
TCTCCTGAGGTTATAATCAATACATAAGGACACCACACATACCGGCGGTTAGTCCTTTAAGTAATTGGGTTTCGTTTTAAGAAACCGTCACTTGTCGGAGTGGCGGTTTCTGCTGTTTCTTCCCCTTGACAAACGACTCTTCCGAGGTTATAATCAATACATAAGGACACCACACATACCGGCGGTTAGTCCATCAAGTTTATTGGTTTCAGTTTAAGAAACCGTCACTTGGCAGAGTGGCGGTTCCTGCGTTTT
Organism: uncultured Oscillospiraceae bacterium; assembly: GCA_964498005.1. GTDB lineage: Bacteria > Bacillota > Clostridia > Oscillospirales > Oscillospiraceae > Enterenecus. The sequence continues at coordinate 256 of CAZCFU010000290.1, forward strand.
GGCACTTGACATAAAGAAACATAATGAGTATAATAAAAGCATAAAGGGACGCCGTGCAGTTGGCGGTTAGTCCGACAAGTAAATTAGGAACCTAAAAATTAGGAACCGTCACTTGGCCGAGTGGCGGTTCCTGCTTTTTACGATAATCGTAACAGTATACTGTCCGATATGAAACGTAATCCGCATGGACGTCACCCCCTTCCGGGGTAGTGTGACTAGCCGCCCTTTATCTAACTCAATCTGCACAGCGTCCAAACCCCTTTCGGGGCCAAGGCCAATTATAGCACGGTTTTCGACAAAAAGCAAGCTCTCCGCCGGCGCGGAGGGCTTGCTTTTTGTTCCGTCTTAAAGCTTTTTTAAACAAAGCTGTGTCAATTTTAAGAAAAACCCCACAAAACCCTAAGGGGAACCCTCGCCGAAACTGAAGATTTGTCCTCTATAATCAAACCCGTCAAAGCACAGAGGAGGAAGCTTCATGAACATTTTGATTTTGACAGGGAAATTCGGCATGGGCCATCTGTCCGCCGCCAACGCGCTGCGGGAGCAGCTCGTCCAGGACGGGCACCGCGCCGATGTTGTGGATCTGTTTGAGTACGCCATGCCGGAGCGGGCCTCCGCCATGTATTGGTGGTTCAACGTGCTGGTGACCTATGGCGGCGTTTTTTATAATCTCTACCACCACCTCACCGCCAACAGCGGCGGGGACAGCCGGGGGGACGACCTGGTGGACGGCCTGGCCGCCCTGCTGGACGAGCGCGGCCCCGACGTGGTGGTGTCCACCCACCCCGTCTGCTCCGCCGCCATGGCGCGGTACAAGGAGGAGGGGCTGTCGGAGCTTCCCCTGGTCACCTGCGTCACTGATGTGACCTGTCACAGCGAATGGCTCCACCCCGGCACCGACCGCTACCTGGTGGCCAGCGAGACCGTCCGGCGGGGGCTTGCCGCCAAGGGCGTGGACCCCGATACCGTGGTGGTATCGGGCATCCCGGTGAGCGGGCGGTTCCAGCCCGCTCACCGGGACCGCTCCCGGCGCCGGGAGCGGTCCCGGCGCCGGGAGCTGCTCATCATGGGCGGCGGGCTGGGGCTCATGCCCCGGCGGGACAGCTTCTACCAGGCGCTGGACGCCCTGCCCGGGGTACACACCACCATCCTCACCGGCCGCAACGAAAAGCTGTTCCAGCGCCTGAACGGGCGGTATGAGAACATTGAGGCGGTGCCCTTCACCGGCGAGGTGGAGAAGTACATGGCCCGGGCCCACCTGATGCTGTCCAAGCCCGGGGGCATCACCTGCTTCGAGGCCATCGCCGCCCGCCTGCCCATCCTGGCGTGGCAGCCCTTCCTGAAGCAGGAGCAGGAGAACGCCGACTTCCTGGTGCGCCACGGCATGGCCCGCATCGCCGCCAAGGAGGAGGGCGCGTGTCTGGCGGCCATCCGGGAGACCATTTACGACGACGAGGCCCTGTCCTCCATGGAGCGCTCCATGGACGGGATGGCGGCGTCCCTGAGCCGTCGGGCGGCCTGCGCGGTGGTGCGGGCGCTGGCCGGAGAGGAGCGGGTGAGCGCGTGAAAAACCAGGCAAAAAACATCCTGTGCATGGGGGCGGTGCTGGCCCTGCTGGCCTGGACGGTACGCACCATCCTAGCGGAGCAGACCCCGGGCCAGCTTGCCGCCGCCCTGCTCAGCGCGGATTGGCGGGTTCTGCTGCTGGGCCTGCCGCTGATGGCGCTGTTCCTGTGCTGCGAGGCCGCGGCCACCCATTCCATCCTGCGAACACTGGGCTGCCCCCAGCCCTTCCGCCGGTGTGTCTACTACTCCTGCACCGGCTTCTTTTTCAGCACCATCACCCCCTCCGCCACCGGCGGCCAGCCCGCCCAGGTGCTGGCCATGAGCCGGGACGGCACCCCCGCCGCCTCGGGCGCGCTGGATATGCTGCTGGTCACCATCGGCTACAACACCGCCGCCATGGGCTGGGGGGTGTTCGCCCTGCTCACCGCCGGGGGCCTTACCGAGCGGCTGGGCGGCCGGGTGGGGCTCCTGCTGGGGCTGGGGCTGGCGATCT
>CAZCFU010000291.1:0-2311 GCA_964498005.1 uncultured Oscillospiraceae bacterium
CGCAATCTCTCGATAGCGCAGGTAGCAGAACGAGCAACCTGTTCACCTCTTACTATAAACCGTATTGAAAAAGGCTCTCCAACCGTTTCAATCGGCATCTATGCCCGTGTTCTCTATGTCTTGCAACTTGACGACGACCTCTTGCTCATAGCAAAAGAAGATTCCCTCGGACGCACTTTACAGGACTTAAGCCTCAAACATCGCCAACGCGCATCAAAGAAAGAATAGTATATGAAGAACTATTGAATTGTTCACCATCGTAATTATTGCCACAAGAATTAGATAGTTACATATCTTCCAAAGTAAACAAACGTGTTTCTATTTTATACTTTGATAGGATGCTTGTTTTGATGCACTCAACTTTCTCCATAAATGCGTTGTGGGCGTAATTGCGTCGCTGACGTTTTACCTCGGCTACCAAAGCCGTCTTCCCATCGATTGAAAGAGCCACTATATCTATCTCGTTGGCTTCCTTTCCCTTCTTACGTTCCCACCATGAGCCAATATCGGCATACTTATGGCTTTCCATCATCTTCAGACGGAACCATTTTTCAAGCGTAAGGCCTGAGAAAGTCGGGTAATCGGAGAGAACGATCTGGCGAAGATATTCAAAGTTATTGAGTTCTACTAAGGTCTGATTCCGATCAAAATAGTTGAACCAGAAGCGTAGAAAGTTATCGTTGATCTCATACTGAACATTTTGCGAACGGGGCTTTGATAGAATCGGACGCACTCGCTTGATGAGCGAATAATCCTCGATAAGGCGTTTCAAATGGCCTGCTACCGTTACACCTCCTAATGTGCTTTCAATCGCTCCCTGAGTGTTGATGCCGGAGGCTATACAACTCAATACCGAGAAATATAAACCGTAATTCTTGCCGAATTCCTCAATCAATAAGTTACGTCCTTCATTTACGAATAGGGAATTTTCCCGGACTACATAATTAAACATTCCCTCAATTGACAGATCCGTGTCGTCACATAACAACTCGATATATTTCGGCACTCCTCCGGTGATGGTATATAATGCAAGCAATTCATCGTTGGTATAGTCCGGGCGGAAATCCCGCATGATTTCCCTCATGGTCTCGGTACCGAATCCTGAGAGACGTATCATGGCATCAGATCGGCCAAAAAGCGGTTCGTGGTAATTTTCAAAGATCTTGTGCATCATTGAATACACTGATCCCATTAGAAGCAAATTGACATGAGTACAGTTTCGGTAAGAATCCCAAATATTCTGCATATCACTGTAAACAGATGGATTGATATTGAAAAATTCCTGAAATTCATCAATAATCAAGTTGAACTTGCGAGTTTTTGCAATCTCCATCAACATCTGGAACAATGATTTGAACGACTTTATCTCCGACGGTACATAACAATCGAGAGCCGATGAAATCAGTCCGGCAAACTCTTCGCACAATGCGGCCTCGTTTTTTCTACTTACGAATAGATATACAGTAGGGTATTCGCCCTGCGTTGCATGCAGAGCAAGCGAAGTTTTGCCAATGCGACGCCGACCGGTTATGACAGTCATCCTCGACTGTGAGTCGAAGGCTCGTCCTTGGATTCGTCTCAGTTCCTCTATTTCCTTAGTCCGATTATAGAATTTCATACTTTATTACCGTCGTAATTATTACTACGGTAACAAAAATAATATAATTCCCTCCACTGACCAAATTTGAATGGGATATTTGGGGAATATTTGCCTTTCCCCACGAACTTTAATCAACACCTCTACACTTTTTCAAGAGAATTAAACGCACCTCAAACACACTGTGTTCCATGAAAAAAGAAGAAGTAGATACAGTTTTCGGTACGAATACTACTTTTCCGTCACGCCAAGACATTGATTTAGTTGTGTATGTCGCCGATTTTTGCTAATGTTGTAATCGAAAGCATCCATGAGTGGCTTGAAGATGGAGGCTGAGACAGTCTTCGGAAAAATGAGAGGTCAATGGTTTTACTTTCAATTACTTACAAAAATTAAGATTGAACCTTTTAGACTGTAATTCCTTGATTCAACGATAGTTTGCCACACTACATCAGCAAGTAATTAATTGATTATTTATGACTTATATAGATGGCAATTGACTGTTACTGAGCCATAAAATTTAATGCTAAGGCACAAAAACGTGGCCTCAACTCAGAGGTAGCACGAAGTCGTTAACCCCCAAAAACGCGATGCTGCCAACTCAATCACCTTAAAATAAAAATAGGAGCCCATAACTTGCTGAGATTTACAGCGAAGTTATGGACTCTATAAGATACGCGAAAAGACGCTATGTCTTCTTTTTAAAGAATTTTA
>CAZCFU010000292.1:0-2293 GCA_964498005.1 uncultured Oscillospiraceae bacterium
TCACCTTTCAAATAGATTTATTTCTATTTGAAAAGTATGCTATATAAACAGATTTCCCCAAAGAGCAAAGGCAATGGATAAATCCATTGCCTTTGCTGGATGTAATGTTATTGGCCCATACTGATTTGTGACCACTGATCATCATAGTTATCGTGTTGAGCCCAGTCAGTTGTCCATCCTTCTGCTTGTGCTTGTGCTGTGTTTCTGATGTTTCTATTCATTGATACTCTGCTATCTGGAGCTAAATTCTCATAAATTACCTTCTGCTCTGGGGTTAGTATGTTATAAACCTCATCGTCCCAATTTTCCCTGTTATTTGACTGAATTTCAGCAGATTCAGATTCAACAGGTTCCACTGTTTCGGATTGCTGGGGTACTGTATCTGTAGTTGCAGTCATGTTGGTAGCAGTCGTTGCACTCTCAGGCGCTTTTGTTACGACTGGCTCTTGCTTCGGTGCTTCTGTTGGAATTGGTGTCGGCTCTGGCGTAGCTTCAGCAGATTCAGATTCCACCACTTCCTCCAAGCCGTTTTCTGTGTCCTCAGCAAGTTCTTTGCTCTCAGCTGGCTTTGGGGTTTCCTCTGGCTCGGTCTCAATCGGTGTCGCAGTTACATCAACCTCCATAGGTTGAACTGCTGGCTCAGTCTGTTGGACTTCCTGCGATGGTACTTCCGGCACCTGTGCCTGTTGACCACAAGCAACTAAGCCAATCACCATGAGCACAACCAAGACAATAGCCAAATATTTACTTTTCATTGCTCCTTTCTCCTCCTAGTAGCAATACCGATCATTCGCACACTGATTGAATGGTATGTATTGCTTAATCTCGTACAGCTTCCACCATGAGGGGCATATCTGGCTGATATGTACCCTCATGGCTTCCACTGTCGAGATAACAAAGTAAAATGCGCATACGGACATTTTAACAGTCCATACACGCACAAAATGGTTTTGCTATGTGCTTTACACAACCAGCATAAACATCTTGAAAATATTGCACTGATGATTTATACTAAGTATGTGGTACTGCTAACGCAGTTGTGTATGGATGCTTCCCCATCCTGCACAGGGCCTAGGGGGTTGCCGCCCTCTAGGCCTGCCCGCACTACTCGTTACCTCGTACTTTTATTCTACCGCAAGACACACAGGTAAGTCAATAGTGTAATCCTATTTTGTATCCCTATTTTCATCACAGAGTTACTATTGGTTATAAAATTCTGGGGATATGATTTGGAAGTCCTATCCTATTATAATCCTTGGGTAGAAGATAGTGGCCCTTACTTTTTGTCTCTATGCTTATAATAGCTACCAATTGAACTTATTTTTGGGGACACTAGCCATTGTGAAGATTACTTTTTTATAGTATTTTCTTTTCCAAAATTAACTTTTACTCATAATGTCCCCCGGCTTTTCTATGCTCCAGCAACATCAAAAATTTTCCCACTTTGAAAACTAAGCCTTTTTGACTTCAATGCTCCAGCCGAAAATCCGCACTGTATCACATCAAAAAAGCCCAATGTAGCATCAGAATTTTTGTCTGCTGGTAGCAAATTTCCTCCCCTTACTTTTTCATTACATAGGATTCCCAAAGATCAGAAAAGCCGGTAACTGCACTGTTACCGGCTTTTCTCTGCCCTGCTCAATCATAAATCAATAAATGGGTCATCCTCATATTCATGCACTTTCCGATACCATGTAGAGCGTGAAATGCCTATTTGTTTTGCCGCCTTAGCCGCTGATATCCTCCCCTCTTTTACGTCCAAATAGGCCGCTTCAAAGTTATCAATCTCTTTCTTAGGCCGTCCCATTCTCCCCTCTGCTTTGGCGATCGCTATTCCTTCGGCTTGGCGTTCCAAAATCATTTCCCTCTCAAATTCCACCAGACCAGCAAAAACCGTCAGCATAAACTTTCCTGCTTTTGAATTTGTGTCAAAGTTCTCTTTTTGGCTGACGAATGGAACACCCTTTTCTTTCAATGTAGAAATTATATTTAATAAATCCTGAGTATTTCTTGCAATTCTTGAATAGCTTTCTACAATTACAGTATCACCGTCACGAACAAAATTCATCAGCATTTCCAATCCCGGCCTATTTGTGTCCTTTCCACTCATTTTGTCAGTAAAAACTCTTTCAACTCCTAATTTCTCCATGAGTACATCTTGGCGAGCTGTGTTCTGTTCCTTGGTCGAAATCCTCACATAACCAACCTTCATTGTTACCACTCCTATCCACTAGTATTTTCGTAAGCGCTTAATAATCACCCATGAAAAGTGAAGCGGGGATCTCATCAAAGA
>CAZCFU010000293.1:0-2291 GCA_964498005.1 uncultured Oscillospiraceae bacterium
TGTTGTCCAGCAGCTGGGACTCCATCTGCCGCTGCTCCACCGCGCCGCAGATCTCGATCATCCGGTCGGACAGGGTGGATTTTCCATGGTCGATGTGGGCGATGATGGAAAAATTGCGAATCTTAGATTGGTCTGTCATATCAGGAAACCTCCGTAGGCAAATCCACTCCCGCCGCGGGCGAAAGCATCGTTAAGCGGTCAGTCGAAAAGCACCTCATAGTCATAATTGGTCACGAACTCCCGCAGCAGCGCGAGAAACTGCCGGTAGTCCTCTTTGGTCAGCCGTCCCGTATCCGCCAGCAGGCACCGGGCCACATGGGCGGTCACCGCGCCGGAGCAGTGGATGGAGTCGGTGTAGTTGTTCAGGTCGCTGGCGGCCCGGGAATAGAGGAAGCTGTACAGGGCCACGTTGTCGTACTCCAGCAGCCGTCCGGCGGCGTACTCCACCGCCGTGAGGATGGCGTCACGGGTGCCCTCCCGGGTGACCTTGTCCCAGTACAGCATACTGTACGGCGGGAACCAGATGGAAAACTGAACGTCCGGATGCTGTTCGATCCAGCCGCACACCACATCCAGATTTTCCTCCGCCACGCCCAGATAGGCGTCGGAGGGAAGCACCGTATCGCTGATCCCCGGCCGGGGGTAGCCCGTCAGGGCGCTGGCCCGGGAGAAGGTGTATGTCCCATCCCACACATAGGCCTCGTCCAGGGTCACCATCTCGTCCGTGTTCCGGCGCAGCCAGCTGCGCATGGCCTCCTGGTAGGTGTCGGCGTTGAGCAGATATTCCACGTCGTCCAGAGGGTTGATGTTGTAGAGATAATTGGGCAGCTCCACCGTCCGCTGGCTGTCCGACCGGATCACAATATTGGGATCCATGCAGAAAAAGACCCGATCCAGCTTGGGATGGGTGCGGAAGGCCAGACGCAGGGCCGTGTCGAACTCGGAGATCCACCCGTCGGGGAAGGTGATTTTCAGCGTCTTTTCCCCCAGCCCCTCGGTGAACCAGCTGGCCCGATAGTTGGCCACCAGCGAGGTGCCCATGACCACGACGGAATAGTCCTGGTGCCGGATGAGGCCGGGCATCTGGTAGCGCTGGTTGTCAAAGCGGGCGGTCTCGCCCTCGTCCAGGCCGCTCAGCACAAAGAAGGGGTCAATGGTGGACAGCAGCAGGATCAGGATCCCAAAGCTGGCCAGGACGCCTATGATCACCCCGATAAAGAAGCGCTTGGCCTTCACGCCGCTCCCCCCTTCCCTTTAAAAATTCGCATAGATGAAGGTATCCACCCCGGAGAAGAAAATGACGGACACCACCAGGCACAGCACGCACAGCACAGCCTTCCACACCGCGGGGCGGAACTGCTTCGTCTGAACCAGGGGATTGGGGCAGGCCAGCAGCGCCAGCCCCGCCGGAATGGCCATCAGCGGCGCCCAGTAGATCAGCGCCCTGCCCCCCTCCTGGAGCTGGCCCTGGAGATAGACCAGGGCGTTGCAGATGACCGTCATGGGCAGCGCGCCGGCAAACCCGGGGCTGGGCAGCCCCCACCCGGGCCGGAACAGCCCGCCCAGCAGGGCCAGCGCCTGACCCACGCTGTCCGCCCGGAAGAACACCCAGGCAATGTTGACGAACAGGAAAGTGAGCAGCCAGGCCAGGGGCTTTGGCAGGGAGACCTTCCCCTTCAGCAGACGCTCGACCACCTGGGCCCCGCCGTGGAGGGCGCCCCAGACGATAAAGCCCCAGCCCGCCCCGTGCCACAGGCCGGACAGCAGGAAAATGAGCATGATGTTGCGGCAAGTGACTGCCGTTCCCTTCCGGTTGCCCCCCAGGGGGATGTACACGCACTGCCGGAAAAACCGGGACAGGGTGATGTGCCACCGGCCCCAGAAGTCCTTGATGGACACGGCCTGGTAGGGGCTGTTGAAATTCACCGGCAGCTCCACGCCCATCATCCGGGCCATGCCGGAGGCCATGTCGCAGTAGCCGGAGAAGTCAAAGTAGATCTGCAGGGTGTAGCACAAAATGGTGAGGGCGCAGTCCATGGGGGCCAGCGCCCCGGCCCGGGCAAAGCCGTAGTCCGCGCCGTTGGCAAAGACGGCGGACACCAGCACCTTTTTGGCCAGACCCAGGGCAAAGCAGTACAGTCCCGCCGACAGATCCTCCCAGGAGAAGGGGGCGGGGCGGCGCAGCCGCGGGGCCAGCTCCCCCACCCGTGTGATGGGGCCGCAGGTGACGGTGGCGAAAAAGGTGAGGCAGCAGGCGTAGTCCAGGGGGGACACGTCCGCCCCCACCTGCC
>CAZCFU010000294.1:0-2289 GCA_964498005.1 uncultured Oscillospiraceae bacterium
GCGCCCAGCAGCTTGCCCACGATCATGGCGTCCACCAGGTTGTAGAACTGCTGGAACAGCAGTCCGAACAGGGTAGGCAGTGTGAAGCCCAGGATCAGCCGCATGGGGCTGCCTGTGGTGAGATCTTTGGTCATAGTAATTTCCTCCTTCCAAAGAGGGGTGGATTGGATTGCCTCCCTGGGGCACAGTGCCGCCCCAGCTTTCGCACTATTATAGCGGCTTCAGCACGGAAAGCAAGAGGATTTTTGAACAATATTTCTTCTGTATTCTCCTTGGATATCGGGAAATTACCAGTCTTAAAAATCTAAATTATACAAAAATTAAATTCCATCCATTACTCATTTGTGCAAAACGTCAAGCAGCCCTGCCCCCGCGCCGCGCGCGGAAGACAGGGCTGCTTTTTGTTCATCCGTTCCGGTCCAAAAGCGCCGGAAATACTAACCTCTTCTTCGCCTTCGGATCTCTTCCCGCTGAATGGCGAAGATGGCCTGGAGAAGGCGATCCTGATCCCTGGCGGTCAGCGCCACAAACTGGCAGCCGTAGCGGGTCACCCCCTTATCCCATGTCCCGCTCCGTCGAACCATGCAGTTGAAGCTGAACGTGGGCGCGTTTGCCAAAAGCGGGACATCCGTGACCAACAGGAGGTCGCCCTCCCCAAATACCTCTTTGCAGCTGAGAAGCATACCTCCGGCGCTGATATCCAGCACTTGACAGGGAAACAACACATTGGGCGGGCCGCCCTTGGCGAGGCGCTTGCCGCACTGGGCCATGATCTCCACACTGATGCTCTGGCGGAAAAAGGCCCGGTGCTCATGGGTGAACACACTGCGCAGCCGGTCCACCTTCCACATCCGCATGGTGCTGCCGCATACCTTTCCCTGGAGTACTACGCTGCCCTGATCAGTGAAAAAACGCAGCTTGAGATCTCTATTGACCAGCACCATGGGCAGTATATCGTCGTTGGTGTCCCGGATACACACGGCGCCCTCCTGGGCAGCTTCGATCTTGCCCACAAAGAGCAGACGGTTTTCCGGCGTCATCACTTCCACCGCCGCGCCCCGGCGACCGCCGGAGCCAAGCACCTGCTCCAACGGAACCGCCTGGCCTGTCTGGGATGCCGCACTCATGCCACAGCCCCCCTTTCTTGTCTTGCCTCCATACGGAGTCTCACATTGTCAGAACAAAATGCAGGATAACCGCCGCTTCCGCCCGGGTGATGGGGGCCTTGGGATTCAGCCTGCCGTTGCTGCCCGTTACCGCGCCCATCTGCACCAGGGCGCCTACCGCGTCCCTGGCATAGCTGGACACCAGCTGGTGATCGGAGAACTGGGTCAGGAGCGCGGTGCCGCCGCTGCCCGGGTTCTTCCCCATCTTGATCAGCGTGTTGTACACCATCACCATGGCGTCCTCCCGGGTGATGGCGCTGGCCGGCAGGAAATACCCGCCCGATCCCCGCACAATGCCCAGATATTTGGCGGAGGCCACCGCCGAGGCGTAATAAGAGTTCATCGGCACGTCAGGGAAGCTGTAGGTCCCCGCGGCGGGGAAGCTGAAGCCCCGGCTGAGCATCAGGATGAAGTCGCGCCGCAGGATATACTGGTTCGGCCCAAAGCGGCTGTTGCCTATGCCGTTCACCACGCCGTTCCGGTTCAGATAATCCACGGCGGAGGCGGCCCAGACGTAGTTGCCCATATCCTGGAAATAGCCGGAGCCGGTGGCCGCCACAATGTTAAAGACGATCCGCCCGGTGACCTGTTCCCCGCTGGTGCTCACCGCGGTGTAGCCCACCTCTACCTGGCCCGTATACCGGCCCCGGGGGACAAAGACGAGCTGGCTGATGTTGGGAGAGCCGGATACATTGTACCGGGTACCGGTATTGGCCGCGGTCCCGGTGCCCAGCTTGGTATACCCCACATACAGCCGTCCGGCGGAGGTGGAGGGCAGGTTGTTCAGCGTGATGTAGGACAGCGGCTTGCTCATCAGCCCGCTGCACGCGCTGGATATCTGAGAAGCGCTGATCTGCAGGGGGTTGGCGTTGGTGCCGGTGTAGGTGACGGTGTTGGGGGTGACCTGGATGACCACCTCACCCGTAAAGGATACGCCGTTGGTGTTATACCCGGTATAGGGCAGCGTCACCGTCCCCACATAGTTGGTGCCGGCCTGGAAGTAGACGTTGCCGATCAGCGGCGTCGAGCTGGAGCTGTTGGGGTTGACGCGATAGCACTGGGTGGAGGTGGACACAGTGCCATAGTTGCTGCCGGTGATATAGCGGTAGCGCAGATAGCCCTG
>CAZCFU010000295.1:0-2277 GCA_964498005.1 uncultured Oscillospiraceae bacterium
CCGGGCAATAGAAGGTCACCGTGCCGATGCCCGCCATGGAGTCCCGGATCCAGGCCCCCAGCTTATAGGCCCCGTCGGCGGAGCACAGCGCCGCCGTCGCGGTGAGCTGCACCTGCTTGTCGTTCCGGATGGCCCGAATGCTCATGGGCTCGCCCTCCAGCTCCTGGAGCAGGGCGGACACCTCCTCGATGGTATCCACCTCGGTGGCGTTGATGTGGGTGATGATGTCCCCCTCTTTCAGCCCGCAGGCCTTGGCGGGGTTCACATTGCCGTCCTCGGTGGTGATGTCGGAGGTGCCCACTACCACCACACCGTCGGAAAAGAGCTTGATGCCCACGGCCCTGCCCACCGGGATCACCGTGGGTGCGCTGGCCCACGCCGCCGTGGGCCACAGCGTCAGCATCGCCGCCAGCAGCAGCCCCAGCCCCCGCAAAGCCGCCGCTCCCATAAATGGTCTGGCTTCTTCATTCAAATCCATTCACCGCCTTCTTGGAATTTGGCGGCTTACTGTTCGTATTTCCGCCCCGATGGGGCGGAAATACCCTGATAAACCGCCTTCTTGGAGTTTGGCGGCTTGATTTCGCGTTTCCGCCCCGCCGGGGCGGAAATGCACTGATAAACCGCCTTTTTGAAACTGGCGGAAACCAGGGCGGCTGTGGAGCGCTTCCTCCGCACCCGTCCTGACCCCCGCCTGTTTAATATGGGCGGGCGGGGCGGATTTTCACCGTGGCAAAGTCAGGCGGGGTTGGCAGAGCGGCAGGAGGCTTTGGCCGTTCGAAAGGCGCTCCCGATTCTATTCCGGTAAATTTGGGGGCCGCAGGTCATATTTGGACAAAATTCGACAGGACACGCAAAAAAATCCCGTTTGCTTTAAACATAGTCTGCCCCATCTGTTTCATACCTTGTATCAAAAAGCGAGGTGTGTTTATGGAAAAATCAACCAAAAAATGGATCCTATCCTATCTGATCGCCGCCGGGGCGGGGGTGCTGCTCCACTTCCTGTTCAGCTGGTTCCCCAACCCGGTGACGGCCCTGGTCTCCCCGGTGCGGGAGAGCATATGGGAACACGTCAAAATCCTCTATTTCCCCCTGCTGGGGACATCCCTGCTGGTCTCCCGGGGCGACAAGGGGATCGGACGCACGCCCTGGCTGCTGAGTACGCTGGCGGTCTGCGCCATGATGCTGGGCATCGGGTATCTCTACCACGTGACCCTGCGGGGGGAGAGCCTGTATGTGGATCTGGCGCTGTACCTCGTCCTGATGGCGGTGGGCTTTCTGCTGCCCCGGGTGCTGTGGCCGCTGTGCGAGTGGCCGGGGACGGACAAGGCGGCGGTGGCGCTCACCATCCTGCTGGGTGTGCTCATCGTGTGGTTTGCCTTCTTCCCCCCGGCGGGGGCGCTGTTCGCCGACATGGGCGACGCGCTGCGCACATTTTTGACGATACCGGTATAGCCGCCGTCGGCGCCGGCTCTCCGCCCGTCCTCCTGCCAATTATTTACTTATCATACCATATCGGAACGGAAAAGGGAAGTTCAAAAAAGGGATCCGGAACTTTTCCGGATCCCTTTTCCGCTTATTTGGAACAATGCTCCGGCGGCCTCCCGAAAGGATCGCCGGTGCTTACTTCGTGAACTCGGCGACCAGCTCGGCGACCTTGTCCACGCAGCCGCCGCAATGGGTGCCGGCGCCGGTGGCCTCCTGAACGGCCTCCAGGGTGGTGTTGCCAGCCTCCACAGCCGCCTTGATGTCACCAACGGTGACATTGCCGCAGAAGCATACAGTTTCGTTCATGTCCATTTGCCGTATTCTCCTAAATTACTTGAAGTAGCGGTCCAGCAGGCCCTTCAGGGCGCGGCCATGACGGGCCTCGTCCTTCGCCATCTCATGGACGGTGTCGTGGATGGCGTCCAGGTTGTTCTTCTTGGCGCAGGCGGCCAGGTCGAACTTGCCCTTGGTGGCGCCGAACTCGCAGTCCACGCGCCAGGCCAGGTTCTTGGCGGTGTCGGCGGTCATGTTGGGCTCCAGATCCTCGCCCAGCATCTCGGCGAACTTGGCGGCGTGCTCGGCCTCCTCCCAGGCGGCCTTCTCCCAATACAGGCCCACCTCGGGATAGCCCTGACGGTGGGCGATACGGGCCATGCACAGGTACATACCCACCTCGCCGCACTCACCATTGAAGTTTGCCATCAGCTGCTCGAAAATATACTTCTTGTCCTCCTCGCTGATGTCGGGGTTGTTCTTCACGGTCTTGGCGTAGATGCCGTACTCATGCTCGGC
>CAZCFU010000296.1:0-2238 GCA_964498005.1 uncultured Oscillospiraceae bacterium
ACGTGGCCGAGGAAATGATGGCCTACACCAAGAACAACATCCTGATCCAGTCCGCCCAGGCCATGCTGGCTCAGGCCAACCAGGTGCCCCAGGGCGTCCTCCAGCTCCTGCAGTAAGAGGTACATCCCTGACGCATCCACGACCCAACGCGACAAACGGGGGCGGGCTTTGGCCCGCCCCCATTTTTACAACGGAAAGGAATCGTCCGCATGAATGCTATGGAGATCGCCCGCCGCATGGCGGAGCTGGGAAACGCCGAGGATGCCTGCCAGGCCTATACCCTTGCGGTCGAAGCGGGCGGGCTGGCCCCAGAGGAAGAGATGGAGGCCGCCCTCTGCCTCCTCCAGTTTGGGGGAAACTATAAGGTGGCCTATACCTGTCTGCGCTCCCTCTACGACCGGGGGCTGTTCCGGGAGGAGTGCCTGGACATCATGACCCAGGCCTTTTATCAGCCCAATCTAAAATTGCAAAAATCCCGGTATGAGAAGAACTGCAAGGCCCTGTCCAAATACCCCTATCTGTTCCGGAAGGACTTTATTGATTTTGCGTTCCTTCCCATCCGTTTTTATCCTTTTGACGACAACGGCTATCTGCCCTTCCATCCGGCTGAGGGGCGGTTTGACGATTATATGGATTTCAACCGCACCGTCATCAGCCGGAACTTCTTTTATGATTTGGAAAATCCCATCCTGGCCAAGGATGTTTACTCCCAGTATGAGCTGGAATATCTGAACGACAACGTGCGCCCCAGCGAGTGGGTGGGGCGGGAGAACCACATCTACCTCCACTACACCGATTGGGGGAATTTCTGCGCCCATTTGCAGGTGCTGAACATCCGTGATCTGCTGAAGGACAAGAAGATCGTGTTCCTCATCGGGGATGAGATCGGTCAGTACCCCATTGACTTCAAGGAGCGGTTTGGGATCGACTACAGCCAGTACCCCGTGAAGCCCATCGGCATCCGGGAGGTGAATCGGCTGATTTGGCACACCCAGCTGGCCAGCCACAACGGCGGCGACTTTTTCAACGAAATATTTGACAGCCACCCTAATTTGCTTGCCACCCCCTCTATCATGCTGGATAAACTCGCAGCGGCACCAGACAAGCTGAGAGAACAGCTTGCCTTGACAGATAAGGGGGGCAAATTGAATCCCCGGAATCTATCGTCAAAAGAAGAAAGGATCATTCGGGAGTTGATCTCTCTCCGCGACCGCACGGACAAGGATCTGCTCATTGCGATCACACTAAATAATGAGAATTATATGAAATCGGTGGATCCCGCCGCCCGCATTGCCCCCGCCCTGTTTTTACAGCCTCACTTCCACAATTTGAAATACCAGCTGCAGATCAGTCCAACGGGGCATAGTCTCCTCTACTCAGAGGAGTATAGGGCGATCCAAAACTCCCCGATTTTCAAAAACTTCAAATACGTTAAGACCTTCACCCCCATGCGCCGGATCACCAACAGTTATGGGGCATCTACAAAATTTATGTACGACTACGTATTGAAATTCCAGCGGGGAGAGCAGGAGAAAGTTGCCGCCGTGGACGACAACCTGCTGGTTCGCGTCCTGAACCGCAGCTATATGCGCGACCCGGAGGACCGGCTGTACATGGACAGCGTACTGGTGCGGTTCGAGGACGGCAAGCTGAACCCCAAGGCTACCTTCACCGCCCTGGCGGCGTTCCTGGATCTGCCCTACACCGAGAGCATGACCTACTGCTCCCTGTATGGGGAGCGGGATCCGGAGTCCCTGGCGGGCAACGACCTGGGCTTTTCCCCCGCTGCCCTCTACCGCACCTACGACGACTACGCCAACGACGATGAGCGGGCGTTCATCGAATACTTCATGCGGGACGCCTACGAGACCTACGGCTACGACTTCATGTACTACGACGGCGGCCCGGTGGACGAGGAACGGGTGGACAGGTGGATCGACGGCTTCACCACCATTGAGCACTATATCCGCGCCGCCTGGGAGGGCAATGTGCTCCCCCTGGCCCGCGTCACTAAGGACGGCCAGGAGGTCACCGGGGAGGAGGCCAAAGAGGCCCGGAAGCTGTCCATGGATCAGGACATGGAGGGCATCCGGGAGAACTGGCACGATGTGGCTCACACGCTCCTGCGCGGCCTGCGCTTTGTGAACAAAAACGGCCAGCCGCTGCAAATGATGCCCATGCTAAAGCTGGACCCGGCGCTGCTGGAGCAGCCGCTGTACCACTGAGGAGGCCACCATG
>CAZCFU010000297.1:0-2236 GCA_964498005.1 uncultured Oscillospiraceae bacterium
ACCGAGCGGGGCTGCGACTCCTTTGACCTCTTCCTGATGAATTTCCTGGCCATCCCCTACGAGAAGGACGGCCGGGCCTATGACCGCTACACCGACCCGGAGTATAAGCGCTGGCTTTCCATGTTCCGTCAGCTGGGGGAGGAGGGGCTGCTGGCCAACGATATTTTCATCGACAAACGGGTGCAGATGGAGGAGAAGGCCGCCCGAGGGCAGTACTTTTGTATGCTCTACCAGCGCACCGACATCGCCGATATCCAGCGCCTGCGCTATAGCCAGGATCCCAACAGCGTCTACATCGCCGTGGACGGCCCCCGCAACTCTACCGGCGACCCCTACACCCTCCCCGGCACCGGCCTGAACGGTTGGACGGTGACCCTGATTTCCAAGAACTGCCGGCGCCCTGATCTGGCGATCCGGCTCATGTCCTTCATGATGGGCGAGGAGGGGCAGAAGCTCATCGCCCTTGGGGTGGAGGGGGAGCACTACACCATGGTGGACGGCCGGGCGGTGCTCACCGAGGAGACCGCCCGCCTGCTCAATGAGGACAACGCCGCCTATATCGCGCGGGTGGGGGCCAACGATTCCTACTGGATGCTCCAGGACAACCTGATGCAGTCCAGATGGAAGCCCCTGGACGAGCCGGTCATCCGGCAGATGGAGGAGTGGACCTTCCCCTACACCGTCTACACCGGCCAGTACGACACGAATTTCACCCCCGGCAGCGAGGCCGCTGCCGCGTATGAGCGCATCACCGCCATCCACGGAGAGATGCTGCCCCAGCTGCTGCTGGCCTCCAGCGAGGAGGAATTCGAGTGGTATTGGGAGATGTACGTCTACCTCCGGGAGACCAATGGCCTGGAACTGGTGCTGGAGGAGAGTACCCGGCAGCTGGAGAGCGCCAAGGCCCGCCTGGGTCTGGAATAGGGGGCGCGCCATGCTGAAACGCTTTCGCAGGGCGACGCTCAGCCGGCAGCTTGCCGTGGTGAGCTGTCTGGCGATCCTGCTGCCCATGCTCCTGCTGTGGTACACCATCCTGCGGGGACAGCAGGACGCCGCCATCCAGACCCGGGCCCGGGAGGCCCAGAGCCGGTGCGCCCAGATGGTGGCCCAGGCCGAGCGGGCGGCGGAGCTGTGCAATATGTCCAGCCAGGTGTTTTTGAATACCCCGGCCCTGGTGGATCACTTGGCACTGCTCAAGACAGGCTGGAGGCCGGAAGCGGCGGAGCTGCTGGAGTTTTACCGCCAGAATGTGGGCAGCCTGGAGAAGATCACCCTCAGCAATCCGTACCTTTACCAGACGAGGGTCTACTCCGACGTGGGGGATATCACCGAGATGATGCCCATCCTGTACAGCGCCCAGCGGATGGGCCGGATGCCCTGGGCGCGGGGAGAGCTGGTGTCCGGCTCCTGGTATCTGGACTTTGACGACCAGCTCTTTGCCGACTACCCTGTGACGCCCCATATCATGAGTTTGATCACCGTCATCACCTCTTCCATCCAGGGACAGGTGGGGGTGCTGGAAGTGGCCGTGCGGATGGACGAGGTGCTGCCCGACCTGTTTGAGCCGCCCCAGGGGAGCTGGTCTGTGCTGCTGGACGGGGATGGCGGTGTGGCCGCGGGCCAGACCGGCGTGAGCCCGGAGGAACTGGCGTCCATCTCCTTCCAGGAGGGGACGGCGCGGGGTACTCTGGAGGGAAAACCGGTGCTGGTCACCCAGACCAGGCTCAAAGACTTCGGCTGTACCTACGTGCAGGTCACCAGCCTGACCGATATCTACCGTACCGGGCTGCGGCAGGCCGTCTATCTGCTGATCATCCTGCTGGCCGCGACAGTCATTATGTTTTACGCGGTTTCCCGGCTGACCCGGCGGATGCTCCGGGGCTTTTACGGGGCCTTCGACGGCATCCGCGCCTTCGCCAACGGGGACACGGACGCGGTGGTGGAGGTCACCGGCGAAGGGGAGGTGGCTGCGTTCGCCCGGGAAGCCGGAGGACTGCTGGATCAGCTGCGCCGGCTCATGCGGGACAGCATCCAGCGGGAGGCCCAGATCCAGAGCGCTGAGACCCGGGCGCTGCAAAACCAGATCAACGCCCACTTCATCTACAATGTGTTAGAGGCCATCAAGATGATGGCGGAGATCGACGAGAAGTACGAGATCGCCGATGCCGTGACCACCCTGGGCAAGCTGCTGCGGTACAGCATGAAGCTGGAGAGCGGCGGCGTGCTGCTGGAGCGG
>CAZCFU010000298.1:0-2225 GCA_964498005.1 uncultured Oscillospiraceae bacterium
TGTCGTTGACGCACATGGCCACGCAGTCGATGCCGATGGTGTCGTGCTTGTCCAGTAGCTGGGCAATCCTGATTTTAGTGCCCACGCCGTCGGTGCCGGACACCAGGATGGGCTCCTTCATACCGGCCAGATCGGGGGCGAACAGCCCGCCGAAGCCGCCGATGCCGCTGACTACGCCGGGGATCATGGTGCGCTCCACGTGCTGTTTCATGAGCTGTACGCCTTTATACCCGGCCTCGATGTCCACGCCGGCGGCGGCGTAGGACGCGGAATGGGAGTCTTGCATAGCGAAACCTCCAAACATTAAAGTTAGAACATATGTTTCACGTGAAACATCCGGGGAGCCTATTCCCTTCCCGTCCAGCAATAGGTGCAGATCTTGTCCCGGTCGATGCCGATGGCCTCCAGCAGCCCGTCCAGGGACTGGTAGCCCAGGGAATCGAAGCCCAGCTTCTCGCAGATGGACTTGAGCAGGCACTGCCCGCGCTCGGTATTGGAATCGGAGTACTCCTCTATATGCTTCTGTCCCTCGTCACCCTCCAGCTCCTGGATGGTCTTGCGGGCCAGCAGCTCCATGGAGGAATTGCTCCGGGAGAAGTTGAGGTACTTGCAGCCGTACATGATGGGGGGACAGGCGGAGCGCATATGCACTTCCTTCGCCCCCGCGCCGTACAGGAAGTCCACCGTCTCCCGCAGCTGGGTGCCCCGGACGATGGAGTCGTCCACGAACAGCAGCTTTTTGCCCTGGATCAGCTCGGGGACGGGGATCTGCTTCATTTTCGCCACCTGGTTGCGCACATCCTGGCTGGCGGGCATGAAGGATCGGGGCCAGGTGGGGGTGTACTTGACAAAGGGGCGGGCAAAGGGCTTGCCGCTGCGGTTGGCGTAGCCGATGGCGTGGGGTACGCCGGAGTCGGGCACGCCCGCCACCCAGTCCACGTCGGGCAGGGCGCCCCGGGCCGCCTCATCCCGGGCCATGATCTCGCCGTTGCGGCAGCGCATGACCTCTACGTTCATCCCCTCGTAGTTGGAGTTGGGGTAGCCGTAGTAGGTCCACAAAAAGGCGCAGATGCGCATCTTGTCCCCGGCGGGGGCCAGGGTCTCCCAGCCGTCCGCCGTGACCTTGACGATTTCCCCGGGGCCCAGCTCGTAGGCGGTGTCGTAGTCCAGCTTCTGGCAGGCGAAGGACTCAAAGGACACGCAGCAGCCCTCGTCGTTTTTGCCGATGAGCACCGGCAGGCGGCCCAGCCTGTCCCGGGCGGCGATGATGCCGTCGGAGGTGAGGATGAGGATGGTGGACGAGCCGTCGATGACCTCCTGGGCGTGGCGGATGCCCTCCACCAGGGAGCCCTTCTGGTTGATGAGGGCGGCGGTGAGCTCGGTGGAATTTACCTTGCCGGAGCTCATGGCCATGAACTGGGTGTGGCCGTCGAAGTATTCATCCACCAGCGCGTCGGCGTTGTTGATGATGCCCACGGTGGAGATGGCGAACAGCCCCAGGTGAGAGCGCACCAGCAGGGGCTGGGGGTCGGTGTCGCTGATGCAGCCGATGCCCGCCGTGCCGTGGAATTTCTCCAGGTCGTTTTCGAACTTGGTGCGGAAGGGGGTGTTCTCGATGGAGTGGATCTGCCGCTGGAAGCCGTCCTGCTCATCGTAGATGATCATGCCGCCCCGGCGGGTGCCCAGGTGGGAGTGGTAGTCCACGCCGAAAAAGATGTCCAGGGTGACGTCACGCTTGGAGATCGCGCCAAAGAATCCGCCCATCGCTTACTTCCCCATGAGGCGGCGGCTCATCTCCTGGTAAGCCCCCTCCACGTTGCCCAGATCCCGGCGGAAGCGGTCCTTGTCCAGCTTCTCGCCGGTCTTGGAGTCCCAGAAGCGGCAGGTGTCCGGGCTGATCTCGTCGGCCAGCACGATGGTGCCGTCGGCGGTCTTGCCGAACTCCAGCTTGAAGTCCACCAGAGTCACGCCGCAGGCGAGAAGCTCCGCCTTGAGGAAGTCGTTGACCTGGAAGGCGTACTTCTTGATCAGCTCGATCTCCTCCCAGGTGGCCAGCTTCAGGGCCACGGCGTGGTGGTCGTTGATGAGGGGGTCGTGGAGGTCGTCGTTCTTGTAGGAGAACTCCACCGTGGGCGCGTCGAACACGATGCCCTCCTCCACGCCGTACCGTTTGGCGAAGGAGCCGGCGGAGATGTTGCGGATGATGACCTCCAGGGGGACGATGG
>CAZCFU010000299.1:0-2224 GCA_964498005.1 uncultured Oscillospiraceae bacterium
AAATACATCCGGCTCAAGCGGGTGAAGGTGAACGGCAAGGGCTCCAAGCGGGACGCGCGGCTGGAGCGGGGGGATATGCTCCAGCTCTACATCAATGACGAGTTCTTTGACGCGCCCACCCCGGAAAACGCCTTTCTCCGGGTGGACAAACCCAAGCTGGACATTTTGTATGAGGACGATCAAATCCTCCTCCTGAACAAGCGCCCCGGCATGGTGGTACACCCAGACGACAAGGAACAGGTGAACACCCTCATCACCCACGTCCAGGCGTATTTGTATCAGAAAAAGGAATGGTCGCCCTACCGGGAAAACTCCTTCGCCCCCGCCCTGTGCAACCGCATCGACCGCAACACCGGCGGCATCGTCATCGCCGCCAAGACCGCCGAGGCCCTGCGGGTGATGAACCAAAAGATCCGGGACCGGGAGCTGCAAAAGCTCTATCTATGTGTGATCCACGGGGCGATGGAACCTAAAAATGGACAGTTAAAGGGCTACATTTTGAAAGACGGCGACAGGGCACAGGTGAAGGTGTACGACCATCCCGTCCCCGGCGGAAAGACGGCGGTGACGCTGTACAGAACGCTGGAAACCCAAAACGGTCTGTCACTCATTGAGTGCGACCTCATCACCGGGCGCACCCACCAGATCCGCGCCCAGTTCGCCGCCGCGGGGCACCCGCTCCTGGGGGACGGCAAGTACGGCCGGGAGCGGGACGACAAGCGGTTCGACCGCAAATTCCAGGCGCTCTACTCCTACAAGCTGCGCTTCGCGTTCACCACCGACGCGGGGTGTTTGGAGCACCTGAACGGGGGCGAGTGGACGGTGGAGGACGTGGATTTTGTCCACGAATATTTTCCAAAAGGGGAACATTAGAAATGAATGCTGAAATTTGGAATCTGCGGGAGCATGGCGGACTGCTGGACAAGGCCGCGGAGTGGTTCCACGCCAAATGGGGTATCCCCCTCGAAGCCTACCGGGAGAGCATGGAACAGTGCCTCAAGGGCGAAGGCCCGGTGCCCCAGTGGTACATGGCGGTGGACGGCGATACCATTGTCGGCGGGCTGGGTGTCATCGAGAACGATTTCCATGACCGCAAGGATCTGGCCCCCAATGTGTGCGCCGTCTATGTGGAGGAGACGCACCGCTGCCAGGGCATCGCGGGGGCACTGCTGAACCACGTCTGTGCGGATATGGCGGGCATGGGGGTGGGCACCCTCTATCTGCTCACCGACCACACGTCTTTCTATGAGCGGTATGGCTGGGAATTCCTGTGCATGGCCCAGGGGGACGGGGAGGATGAGCCGTCCCGGATGTATGTCCGCCATTGGAGCGCGTGATGTGGAGTCTTAAAAATTACAAACTATGCTTTGACCTGCGGGGTCTAGCGCTGTTTCTGGTCATCATGCTCCCCAATTTTGTGTGGTTTGCCCTCCCCGCGCCCAATGACGTTTTGCGGTGCGCATCTGTCACCCCAACGGTGGACTTTGCCGCCCAAGTTTTCCAAATCACCATAGTTGCGGCGCTGTGCGCTGTGGTCAACGTGACACGGGATGAGCCCATAAAACGTGGATACTTGGCCAGTGTCGCCGCCTGCGTGGGGCTGTATCTCGCCGGATGGGCCGTCTACTACGCTGGGATTGCAAACACTGTTGTGATCCTGGATTTGTGCCTTGCTCCCTGCGGGGCGTTCCTGCTCTTTGCGCTGGCGCGGAAAAACGGAATTGCGCTGATCTCGGCGGGGGCGTTCACGGTCTGCCACCTTATCTTTGCTGTCGCTAATTTTCTCATATAAAGCCAAAGCCCCTCCCCCGCTCGGGGGAGGGGCTTCTTACTTAGCCAATGCTGACCACCTGATACCCGGCCTCCTCCACGGCGGCGCGGATGGCCTCGTCGGACACATCGCCGGTGACCACGGCGGTCTTGCTGTCCAGATCCACGGTGGCGGACGCGCCGGGGATCCCGTTCAGTGCCTTGTCCACATGGGCGCGGCAGTGCTGGCACATCATGCCCTCGATGACAACTTTCTTTTCCATAGCTTTTTGTTCTCCTTTCACTTCAACGGCGGTTTTTTCGCCGGTTTTAACTTCTGCACGGGACTGGATGCTGGGCTTGAAGAACCGCAGGCGCAGGGCGTTGGACACCACGCACACCGAGCTGAAGCTCATGGCGGCCGCGCCCAGCATGGGGCTGAGCTGGGGCCCGCCGAAAATCGCCAGCACACCCG
>CAZCFU010000300.1:0-2205 GCA_964498005.1 uncultured Oscillospiraceae bacterium
ATCTCGTTGCGGCAGCCGTAGGCCCGCTCCACCGGGAAGCGCACCCCCTTGCGGTCGGTGAGCAGATTTACATTGGAGCATACGCACTTGCCCGACTGGTTCTTGATGGCGCAGTTCTCCGTGATCATCAGCGGCAGGCGGCCATAGGCGATCATCTCCATGTCCACCGCTTTGGAGATGTCCCGGATCTGGGCCAGCTTCAGCTCAAAGGAGGCGGTCAGCGACTGGAAGCCCAGCCGCTTGTACTCCTTCACACCCTGGCTGTTGAACACCTGGAGGCCGAAGTCCCCCCGGAGGTTGAAGCCCAGCTCCTTGCACAGCGGGATCAGGCCCAGATTGCCCACATAGGCGTCGGCCACCCCCGCCTCCCTGCAGGCTTCCAGCTCGCGGCGCAGGCCGTCCAGCTCCCGGTCAAAGCAGATCCGGGGCAGAACCGCCGCCACCGGGACGCCCCGGCCGATGGCGGCCTTTACGTCGTCCGGGTGGGCGGCGATCTCCTCCGCCGGGAGGGTGATCATGGCAGGGCGGGCCTTAGTCAGCTCAAAGGTCAGCTGGCCCGCTTTCCGCAGGGAGACGATGATGTCCGGCTCCTCCCGGTAATTTTCATACCGCGCCCCCAGCTTGTATTCGCTGTGGCGGCGCTGGGGCAGGGCGGTGCGCTGGCGGGACAGGTCGTCCAGCACCTGGCGGCGCAGGCTGTTGATGGCGGACAGGGGCACCGCCAGCCCGTCCTCCACCAGGGAGCGCACGTCGATGACCCGGTAGGGGGTGCCCCCCGTCTTGGTGAGCTGGCCGTCCACCTCCGCCCGGGTGGTGACCCGCCGGCGGGCCGCCTCCGGGACATTGCCCGCGGCGGTGGCCACACGGCCCTGGCCGTCCTCCACCCCCACCTGGACGGGCTCCCCCGGCCGGACCAGGGCGTAGAATTTCACCGGCACGCCGGGGCCCTCGCCCTTTTCATAGGCGGCCTTGGCCTGGGAGAACAGCTCCCGGGGGTGCTTGGCCTCCTCCCGGACGCCGAACATATCGGGGCCCTTTTGCTCCATAAAATAGCCGTCGGTGAAGCCCTGCCGGGAGAACGCCTGCTCCAGCCGGGACAGCTCCTCGGCCGTGGGCTCCCGCCCGTCCCGGAGGGCGTCGGCGTACACCTTGGTGACGATATAGACGTATTCGGGCCGCTTCATCCGGCCCTCGATCTTGGCGCTGGCAACGCCCATCTCCTGAAGTTCGTTCAGGTGCCCTGCCAGCGACATATCCTTCAAGGACAGCGGATGGCCGGAGATCAGCTCGTCCCCCCAGCCGTAGGGCAGGCGGCAGGGCTGGGCGCACATCCCCCGGTTGCCGCTGCGCCCCCCGATGACGGAGGACATGAAGCACTGGCCGGAATAGCACATACACAGCGCCCCGTGGACGAACACCTCGATCTCGATAGGGGAGCGCTCACAGATGTAGGCGATGTCCCGGCGGGACAGCTCCCGGGCCAGCACCGCCCGGGTGATGCCAAGGTCGGCGGCCTGCTTCACCCCATCCAGGCTGTGGAGGGTCATCTGGGTGGAGGCGTGGAGGGGCAGGTCGGGGGCGCACTGGCGCAGTGAGCGCACCAGCCCCATGTCCTGCACCAGTACCGCGTCCGCCCCCAGCTGGGACGCCTGGACGGCGCAGTCTACCGCGTCCGCCATCTCCCGGTCGGAGGCCAGGGTGTTCAGGGTGAGGTACACCTTTACCCCCCGCAGGTGGCAGTAGGATACCGCCGAGGCGAACTCGTCCCGGGTAAAGTTGCGGGCGCCCCGGCGGGCATTGAATTGTCCGAAGCCGAGGTAGACCGCGTCCGCCCCGGCGCATACCGCCGCGCGCAGCGCCTCCGGGCTGCCGGCGGGGGATAGTATCTCCATAGGTTTTCTCTCGTTTCTGTGGAAATTCTGGAAATCAGCGCTTCTGCTGTAGTTTGAAGATCTCCCGCTTCGACTCGCTCAGCTCCGACTTCAGCTTGGAGTTCTCCTCCAGCAGATCCTTGATCTGGCGGCGCAGGTTTTCCGACGCCTCCTGCTCCTTGAAGCGGTCGTCGGCGATGTTGATGGCGGTGAGGATGGCGCAGTCCATCTGGGACACGCCGCCGGCCTTGCCGGTCTCCTTCAGCTTGTCGTTGACATAGGCTGCCACCCGGTGGACATAGTTTTCATCCTCCGCGGCCAGCAGCGTGTATTT
>CAZCFU010000301.1:0-2203 GCA_964498005.1 uncultured Oscillospiraceae bacterium
GGTAAACACAAGAAATAAAAATCAACCGACCGCTCCGCCGGGTTTGGCGGGGCGGTTGATTTTTTCGCTCCCATCGTGTAGAATAGAAGTCCGACGAAAAATGGGGAAGGGGGGAGAGAGCTGTGTCCGCATTGTTATTGCCAAACGAGATATTGTCCATGTCCGCCCAGGCGGCCCGGCTGCTGGTGGAGTCCGGCGACGGGGATGGGGCGCTGCTCTACCTGGCCCTGCTGGAGTGCGGCGGGGACGGGGATAAAGCCGCCGCCCGCCTGCGCTGGCAGGACGCCCGCCTGCGCCCCGCCTGGGAGCGGCTGGCCGCACTGGGACTGGCCCAGCCAACCTCAAACAATACCCCCGCCCCGGCCCCCAAACAGGACGACCGCCTGCCCGAGTACAGCCGCACGGAGATCGCCGCCGCCATGGAGCGGGAGCCGGAGTTCCAGGGCCTGTGCCGGGAGATGGAGGGGCGGCTGAACCGCATCTTCACCGACAACGATTTGAAATGCCTGTATACCATCTACGACCACCTGGGGCTTCCCGCCGAGGTGATCCTGCAGCTCACCGGCTGGGTCATCCATCGGGAGCGCCAGCAGAAAAACAACCCCGCCGCCTGCCCCCGGATGCCCCAGGTCCAGCGGGAGGCATTCCGCTGGAAGCGGCTGGGAGTGGACACCCTGGAGCGGGCGGAGGACTATCTCCGCCGCCAGGAGGCGGTGGACGCGCGGGAGTGGGCCGTGCTGTCCGCGGTGGGGGTGGCGGAGCGCCGCCCCGCCGTGGAAAAGGAGCGGGAGTACATCGCCGCCTGGGTGGATATGGGGGTCAGCGACGAGCTGATCCGCATGGCCTACGAGCGCACCGTGTACCAGAAAAAGGCCATGAGCTGGCCCTACATGAACAAGATCTTGCAGTCCTGGCACGCGGCGGGCTACCAGACGCCCGCCCAGGTGGAGGCGGGGGACAGGCCCCCAAAGCGGCAGACCCCCTCCGCCAAGGCCCAGCCCCGGGACTTCCAGCCCAGCCAGGAGCGCATTCAAAAAAACAACGACTGGCTGGATCAATTCTTAGCGGAACAACAGAAAGGGGGCGGCTGATTTGTCTTATGAGCCCAATGTCATGCGCACGGCCCTGGCCCGCTTGGAGCGCCGCCGGGAGGGCCGCGCCCGCCGCCGCTTCGCCCTGGAGCGGGAGCTGTACGCCCAGGAGCCCCGCCTGCGGCAGCTTGACGCCGCCCTTCGGGGGACCATGGCCGACCTGGCACTGCTGGCCACCGGCGGCAGGCCCGTGGCGCCCGACGGCCCGGAGATCGCCGCCATCCGCGCCCGGAGCGAGGCCCTGCAAGCCGAGCGCGCCGCCCTGCTGGCCGGACTGGGCTACGCCCCGGACGCCCTGGACGATACCCCCGCCTGCCCCAAATGCGGGGACACGGGCTGGACGGCCGGGGGTATGTGCGCCTGCCTGAAGGAGCTGTGCGCCCAGGAACAGTTAAAGGCCCTCACCGCCCTGCTGAACCTCACCGACGAACAGGATTTCGGCAGGCTGCGGCTAGACGTGTACAGCGACGCCCCCTGGCAGGGGGAGGGCCGCTCCCCCCGGGAGAACATGAGGCGGATCGTCACCGTGTGCGAGGGGTACGCCAAGCAGTTCCCCCACTACCCCCTGCAAAACCTGCTGTTTTCCGGCGGCACCGGCCTGGGCAAGACGTTCCTGTCCGGCTGTATCGCCCGGGAGGTATCCTGCCGGGGATACTCCGTGGTGTACGACACCTCCATCCATCTGTTCTCCGCCTTTGAGACCCGCCGCTTCACCCGGGACGCCGGGGAGGAACGTCAGGCCAGGGACGACACCCGGCGGTATCTGGGCTGCGACCTGCTGATCCTGGACGATCTGGGCAGCGAGCTGACCTCCCCGCTGGCCCAGTCCTCCCTATACGAGGTAGTGAACAGCCGCCTCCAGGCCGGACGGCACACCATCATCTCCACCAACCTGTCCATGGCGCAGATCGCCCAGCGGTACACCCCCCAGCTGTTCTCCCGCGTCGGGGGGATGTTCCGGGAGCTCACCTTCTACGGGGACGACCTGCGCCTCCGGGATCCATAATCGGCCCCCAGGGGAGGCCCCGGCATATCCGCCGGGGCCTCCCCCTTTTCGCGTATTTCCTAGAAACTTACTAAAATATCTTTCAGTTTCCACTTGACATGAAAGC
>CAZCFU010000302.1:0-2200 GCA_964498005.1 uncultured Oscillospiraceae bacterium
TGATCCACACCCGGGACATCAGCGAGGGGGACGAGCCCCGCTACCTGACCATGTTTACCAGGAACGGCACCGTGAAGCGGCTGGACGCCAGTGCCCTGCGCAGCCTGCGCAGCAACGGCCTCCGGGTCATCCTGCTGGACGAGGGCGACGAGCTCATCGAGGTGCGGGAGACGGACGGCCATCAGAACCTGCTCATCGCCACCCACGACGGCATGGCCGTCTGCTTTGATGAAAACCAGATCCGTCCCATGGGCCGCAACTCCATGGGCGTCCGGGGCATCCGCCTGCGCGCCGGGGACTACGTGGTGGGCGCGGCCCGGGCCAAGCCAGACCGCGCGGTGCTCACCATCACCGAGAACGGCTACGGCAAGCGTACCCCGGTGGAGGAATACACCATCCACAACCGGGGCGGCCTTGGCATGAAGAACTACCTGGTCACGGAGAAGACCGGCCCCATCGTGGGCGTCAAGGTGGTGGACGGCAGCGAGGACCTGCTGCTGGTCACCCAGTCGGGCACCCTGATCCGCACGGACGTGGACGGCATCCGCGTGGTGGGCCGCGCCAGCCAGGGCGTTATCGTCATGCGCTTCAAGGAGGAGGGCGACAAGGTGGTCGCCATGTCCCTGGCGGAGAAGGAGCCGGGGGAGGACGCGGAGGCGGAAATTGCGGAAGCGCCGGACGGTCAGGAAAAAGCAGAGTAAAAGGGGTGACGGAACAGAATGGCTAGTATGCTCCTATCCACAATGTCAATGTTCTTGTCTGATGGAGCGATGTTGCTGTTTATCCTCATCTTGGCCGGCTTTTTCCTCTTTTACACCGACGCGTATGGCTGGAAAGAAAAGTTGAAAAAGTGGAAGCTGGAACACGCTAAAAAGAGCGGGGAGGAAAAAGCTGTCTACTCTTCGGAGTTGGAAAAGCTGAAGGCGCTGAAAAATGCCGGTCTGCTGTCCGAGGAGGAATATCGGGAGCGTAAACGGGAGATCGATAGCCTATGAAAACCGTTACCCTATACACCGACGGCGCCTGTTCCGGCAATCCCGGCCCCGGGGGCTGGGGGGCCATCCTGATGTACGGCCCCCACAAAAAGGAGCTGAGCGGCGGCGAGCGGCAGACCACCAACAACCGCATGGAGCTCACCGCTGTCATTAAGGGCCTGGAAGCCCTGAACGAGCCCTGTATCGTGGAGCTCTACTCCGATTCCAAGTATGTCATCGACGCGCTGGAAAAGGGCTGGGCAAAGGGTTGGAAAGCCCGGGGCTGGATCAAGGCCGACAAAAAGCCCGCCCTCAACCCGGACCTTTGGGACCGGCTGCTGGCGCTGTGCGCCAAGCACACCGTCAAGCTCCACTGGGTCAAGGGCCACGCCACGAACCCCTATAACAACCGCTGTGACGAGCTGGCGGTGGGGGAGTGGCAGAAATTGAAGTGAATCACGCGGGTTGCCGCGTGAAAATAGAGAGAAAGAAGGAAAATGGCAATGGGCAAATTTGTGATTTCCAAGGCGAAGAACGGCGAGTACACGTTTAACTTGAAAGCGGGCAACGGTGAGATTATCCTCTCCGCCTCCGAGACCTATTCCTCCCTGGACAGCTGCAAGGCGGGGGTGGAGTCCGTGCGGAAGAACTCCAACGCCCATGTGGAGGATCAGACCAAGGAGGGCTTTGAGAAGCTGACCCACCCCAAATTCGAGCTGTACACCGACAAAGCGGGTGAGACCCGTTTCCGCCTGAAGGCCCGCAACGGTGAGAATATCGGCCGCAGCGAGGGCTACAAGGCCAAGGCCAGCGCCCTGAACGGCATCGCCTCGGTTGGGAAGAACGCGCCGGACGCCGACGTGGTGGTCAACGAGGAGTAAGCGGAAAAAAGAAAACGCCGGGATCAGCTCCCGGCGCTTTCCTTATACTTTTCCGGCGCGCGATACAGTTTTTATTTACTGAATCTTGACGATAGGAGGATGATTTTATGGACGAGATCAAGTTCGACAAAGCGTTTTCCGAGTATTTGAATGACGCCTCGTATATAAAAGCCAGTGATTGCATCTATGAGCTCGCCCGTGCCGCGTTCGTTGCCGGCTGGGAAGCGGCGATGCGTTCGGTGCAAATAGAGTCGGAGCAATAAACGGAAAGCCCCTCCCACTTGGGAGGGGCCCGTTTTATTCCTCTTCCGTTGCCGTGCAGGCGATGTTCAGTTCATCCAACTG
>CAZCFU010000303.1:0-2187 GCA_964498005.1 uncultured Oscillospiraceae bacterium
GCACCTTGGTGGTCTCCTGGAAGGAGGCGGCGGACAGGAAGGACTCGGTGGCCAGAGACGCCTTGGTGATGCCCAGCAGCAGCCGGGTGCAGGTGGGCATTACCAGCTCCTCACCGTCTTCACGCTTCTCCCCGGCCTCAGAGCGGGCCCGCACCGCGGCGCAGGCGTCCCTAAACTCGACGATGTCGATGGTGGAGCCGGACAGCAGATTGGAATCGCCGGACTCCTCCACCCGGACCTTGCGCATCATCTGGCGGACAATGACCTCGATGTGCTTGTCGTTGATGTCCACGCCCTGCTGACGGTAGGGCTTCTGGACCTCTTGAATGAGATAGTTGTGGACCGCGTCCACGCCACGCACACGCAGCACGTCGTGGGGGGACAGGGCGCCGTCGGTGAGGCGCTGGCCCTTGGTGACCCGGTCGCCGGTCTTGACCCGGATGCCGGCGCTGTAGGGCACGGAATAGGTGACCACCTCGCCGTCGTCGGCGGTGATGGTCAGGCTGCACAGGGTGGCCCGCTTGGCCTCCTCCATGCTGACCACGCCGCTGATCTCCGCCAGCTGGGCCATCTTCTTGGGCTTGCGGGCCTCCAGCAGCTCCTCCACGCGGGGCAGACCCTGGGTGATGTCGCCGCCGGCCACGCCGCCGGTGTGGAAGGTACGCATGGTCAGCTGGGTGCCCGGCTCACCGATGGACTGGGCGGCGATGATGCCCACGGCCTCGCCCTGGCCCACGGGCTCGCTGAAGGCCAGGTTCATGCCGTAGCACTTGGCGCACACGCCGGAGTGGGCCTCGCAGGTGAGCACGGAGCGCACCCGGATAGACGGCTTGCGGTCGGGGTCGCCCTCGGCCTCCGCCTGCTCCACGAGCTTCTTCTCGATGAAGCCGGCCAGCTCGCCGTCTACCAAGGTGTCGCGGCTGACCAGCACCTCGCCGGTCTTGGGATCCTTGAAGTCGTCCGTCAGGTAGCGGCCCCGGAGGCGCTCCACCAGCGGCTCGATGATCTGGCCGTTTTCATTGATCTCGGATACGGTGATGCCGTCGGTGGTGCCGCAGTCCTCCTCCCGGATGATGACCTCCTGGGACACGTCCACCAGGCGGCGGGTCAGGTAACCGGAGTCGGCGGTACGCAGGGCGGTGTCGGCCATGCCCTTCCGGGCGCCTCTGGAGGAGATGAAGTACTCCAGCACGGACAGGCCCTCACGGAAGTTGGCCTTGATGGGGATCTCGATGGTGCGTCCGGCGGTGTCGGCCATCAGGCCGCGCATACCGGCCAGCTGACGGATCTGGGCCTGGGAACCACGGGCGCCGGAGTCGGCCATCATGAAGATGGGATTGTATTTGTCCATGCTCTTTTGCAGGGCGTCGGACACGTCGTTGGTGGTCTTTTCCCAGGCGGACACCACCAGGCGGTAGCGCTCGTCGTTGGTGAGGAAGCCCCGCTTGTACTGGTTCTCGATCTTGACGATTTCCTTCTCGGTGGCGGAGATGAGGCCCTTTTTCTCGTCGGGGACGGTCATGTCCGCGATGGCCACGGTCAGCGCGCCCCGGGTGGAGAACTTGTAGCCCCGGGCCTTGATGGTGTCCAGCACCTCGGCGGAGCGGGTGAAGCCGTGCTTGGCGATGCAGCGGTCCACGATCTTGCCCAGCTGCTTCTTGCCGCACATGAAGTTGATCTCCGGCTCAAAGACCTGTTCGGGATCGGAGCGATCCACAAAGTCCAGATCCTGGGGGATGCCCTCGTTGAAGAGCAGGCGGCCCACGGTGGTGCGCACCAGCTTATGGCGTACCTCGCCGTCGATCTCGGCGGAGCGGCGGACCAGGATGGGCTCGTGCAGCTCCAGAACGCCCTCGGCGTAGGCCAGCTGGGCCTCGTTGTCGTCGCCAAAGACGCTGTACACCTCCCGGGCCTTGCCGTCCTTGGCCTCGGCGCACAGGGCGGGGGTGGTGCGGTACCAGCGGCTGTTCTCCTCGTCCCAGACCCACACCCGGTCATTTTCCATCACCGCGCCGTCGGCCAGGGCGCGGGCGGCGTCGGCGGTGGTCTGGTAGGCGAAGTCGGGGTCGTAGGCGGGATCCCGCTCATAGGTCAGGTAGTAGGAGCCCAGCACCATGTCCTGGGTGGGCACCGTGACGGGGCCGCCGTCGGAGGGCTTCAGCAGGTTGTTGGCGGCCAGCATCAGGA
>CAZCFU010000304.1:0-2180 GCA_964498005.1 uncultured Oscillospiraceae bacterium
GGGCTTGAAAACGTCCGCTTTTTCTCGGATGATGGCTACACGGGCACGAATTTTGCTGAAGTAAGATAACGTAACCATTTTTGATGGTCGCTATCTTGCTTCTTTTCTATACGGCGATGCTCGTCACATCCGCGCCGATCTGTCTAAAGTACGACACGCTTTCCACAGGCTTTTCGCCACTGTCCACCTTGCCAATAAAACTGTAAAAAATCTCAATCTTGCGGGTGTTGTGTTCCTTGTCCAGCTCATGGATCAGGATGCGGTCAATCAGTTCGTGGACGTTCTCGTAGGTAAGTTCCTCAATCTTGGTGTACCTGTGTACGATGTTGAGAAACCGTTTCACATCCGCGTTGCGCTCAACAACGGTATTGATTT
Organism: uncultured Oscillospiraceae bacterium; assembly: GCA_964498005.1. Lineage (GTDB taxonomy): Bacteria > Bacillota > Clostridia > Oscillospirales > Oscillospiraceae > Enterenecus. Next base: position 376 of record CAZCFU010000304.1, read on the forward strand.
CCTTTTTCAATTCCACGATCCGGGTTGCGAGGGATTTCCGTTCTTCCTCATAGCCGGAGGTTAAAAAGGTGAAACGCTCATCGGAAAGCCGTCCCAGGGCGTTGTCCTCGTAGAGTTTACGGAAAAGCACATCCAACTCGCTCATACGGGCCTCGGCTTTGTCCAATTCCCTGTGCTGCTGTGCCGCCGCCTTTTTTGCCGCTTGACCGCTATGTTCGGTAGCTATGGCGATAAACTCCTGCTCACGATCATTCACAAAGGACATCACCCGCTGAATATCCCCCAAGACAAGTTCTTTCAAAACGCTCTTGCGGATGTAATGGGTTGTGCAGACTGGGCCTGTCCGAATACGGTTGCGGTATTTCCCGCAGGTGTAGGCGTGTTTCCGTTCCAGCGTCCCGGCTCCCTGTTGCAAATACATTTTGTAGCCGCACTCTCCACAGAAAAGCAGGCCGGAGAACAGGTCGATTTCCTCACATTTTGTGGGCCGGTGCCGGGTTGCGATCCGTTTTTGGGCGAGGTCAAAGGTTTCCTCGTCAATCAGCGGTTCGTGAGTATTGGCAAAAAAGTATTGCTTTTCCTCCGGGTTCTTGCGGGTCTTTTTAGACTTGTACGATACCTTGTAACTTTTCCCCGTGATGGTGTGCCCCAAATATTCCTTGCGGGTCAGAATATCATACAATGTTTTGTCCGGCCAGTTGTAAATGCAATCAGGATGCGGACGCGGGTGGCGGCAGCTCCCTGTGCGGCGGTAGCGCAATTCCGCAACAGTCACAACCTTATTATCCCGCAGCCATTTCTGAATTTCACATACACGGTCGCCCCGCACATACATCATAAAAATCTGCTTTACAATGTTTGCCGTCTCAGGGTCGGGCAACAAGTGATTCCTGTCGTCCGGGTCTGCGATATATCCATAGGGGACTTCTCCGTTGACACGCTCCCCGCGCTGGGCCTTGGCCTGTTTGACGGCCCGGATTTTCTTTGAGGTATCTCTGGCGTAAAACTCGTTAAACCAGTTCCTCAACGGGGTAAACTCGTTATCCTCCCGTGCTGTGTCCACGCCGTCATTGATGGCGATGTAACGCACATCGTTTTCGGGAAAGATAATTTCGATCAGTTCGCCGGTCTTTAAGTAGTTGCGGCCCAGGCGGGAAAGGTCTTTCGTGATGACCGTTGCCACGTTCCCGGCCTCAACCTCTCGGAGCATAGCTTGAAGCCCCTCCCGCTCAAAACTCACGCCGGAAAACCCGTCATCAACGAAAAAGCGGGTATTAAAAAAGTGGTGGTCATCAGCATATTTTTGCAAGATAATTTTTTGATTCTGGATGCTTTCGCTTTCCCCGGCTTGCATATCCTCTTGGCTTAACCGGCAGTATAAAGCGGTGATCTTGTCTGTCTGTATCATGTGGCCTCCTTTCCGACAGCAGACAAGCATGGTTTTGTACTATTATGATTATACCATACACCGCTGTTCTTGTCACTTTTTGTCAAGTCCTATTTACTGCTGCGGGTGCTTTCTTCTACATCCCGCTGAATAAAATTCTTAATCTTTTTATCTAAAGTCTCGGTAGCCCTCTGGCTGGACGAGGCGCAAATTGTATATGTGATTTTGCCTATTTTACGTTCCGTCATTACAACGGCCATTTTGTTATCTGTCAAGTCTTTTCCCCCTTAAAAGCAAAAGTTTTTGACAGTAATGCGTCTCACCGTGAGACACATTCTCCCTTACAAACTTATTGCAGGGTCAGACGCATTATCACTAAAATTATTTGATTCTAATGAAAAATGCGTCTCACGGTGAG
>CAZCFU010000305.1:0-2174 GCA_964498005.1 uncultured Oscillospiraceae bacterium
GATGGCGATGATCAGCGTGTTCAGGAACCAGCGCTTGAAGTCGATCATGCTGTTGCTGGTGTTGATCAGGTTGACGAAGTTGTCAAGGGTATAGCTCTTGGGGAAGATGTAGCTCTTGTAGGAGCCGCTCTCCGCGCGGAAAGCGGTCAGGATAACATAGAAGATGGGCAGCACCCAGATGAAGCCGAGGACGGCCAGCAGCACGTGACACAGCACGTTCGAGATCATTCTTCTTTGTTTCATTATTGGAACGCCCCCTCATCCTTGTATGCGCCGGTCTGGTGGTAGGTGAGCAGCGAGGTGATCGCCAGCACGATAAAGGTCATGATGCCGATCACGGAGCCGATGTTGTAGTCCTTCTGGGTGATGGTCAGCCGATACAGCCAGGTGATGAGCAGATCGGTCTTGCCCGCGAAGTAGTAGTCCAGGGAGTCCGGCCCGCCGCCCGTCAGCAGATAGATCACGTTGAAGTTGTTGATGTTTCCGGTGAAGGAGGTGATGAGGGTGGGCGTCATCACGAACATCATGTAGGGCAGGGTGATCTTGCGGAAGATGGTGGGCGGATTGGCGCCGTCAATGCGGGCGGCCTCATACAGCTCGCTGGGGATGTTCTGAAGGATGCCCGTGGTGGACAGCATGGTGTACGGGATGCCGATCCACATATTGATGCAGATGATGGTGATCTTGGCGTATGTCGCGTTGGTGAAGAAGGGGACCGACTCGGTGGTCCCGATCAGACCGATGGCCCGCAGCATGACGTTCACCGGGCCGTTGGCGTTGAAGATGGTGCTCATGCTCAGCAGGGTGACGAACTGGGGCACGGCGATGGACAGCACGAACACGAAGCGCCAGAAGCCCTTGATGCGGGTGCCCTTGCGGTTGATGAGCAGGGCCAGCAGCATACCGAGGATGAAGTTGCTGAAGGTGGCGCACACGGCCCAGATCAGGGTCCAGCCCAGCACCGGCCAGAAGGTGGCGGCCAGCTTGCTGCCGCTGGTGAACAGCTGGGCGAAGTTGGACAGCCCCACCCAGTCGAACAGGTTTCCGGGGGGCTGGTGGTCGCGGTCATAGTTGGTGAACGCGATCAGGATCATGAAGATCAGCGGGATGATGGTGAACGCGATGATGCCGAAGGAGGGGAAGGCCATGAGCATACCGTGGATGTTCTCCTCCAGCAGGGAGTGCAGGTCGTCCTTGAAGGTGGGGATGTGCATACCCCGCTCCTTGCGCTTCTGGGTGCAGTAGGCGCTCTTCATGGACATATAGGCCACGGCGATGACGATGACCGTCAGCACGATGGTGATCACGCCGTACAGCATGCACAGCATGGAGTTGTCGCCGTCAGTGTACACGAAGATGCCAAGGGCGTCGCTCCAGACCTCTTCCTGCAGCGTGGTGCCCAGGGTCATGAAATCGCCCAAGGCGGCCGCGCCAAAGCTGATCATATAGAAGATATAGCCAACCTCAATGGCCAGCAGAATGAGGCCGCGCAAAATTTGCTTATTGATCAGGTTCCCCAAACCAAAGATGAGGAAAGACAGCTTGGAAATGGCGTTGCTCTCCCGGATGACCTGGGAGGGACGCGCGGTGTTGGGCAGTACGGCGCGCAGTTCCGGCGCGTCGGCGCTGCTCGGGTTAGTTTTCTTCGTCTCCATAGATTTTCTCGACCCCCCTGTATTGAATCACGGCGGGGATGCCGGACGGACGGCATCCCCGCCGCTTTTATATGGACATCAGGGAAAAAGCCGCGGCCTTTTCATCTGGCCCATATTCAGTTCAACCTGTTTTTACTCCGCGGTCATAGCGGCAACAAAGGCGTCCAGCTTTTCCTGGGCGTTGCCCTTGTTGATCTCGCCGCTGCGGATCTCAGTGGGGATGGCGCCGGCATAAGTCCAATACCGGGCGGAGAAGGTGGTGTTGACGGGCTGCATCACGCTGCAGTTGTTGGACTCGTCAACGATGACGGCGGCCATGACGTCGGCCTGGACGGCCTCGGAGGCGGCGGCGTTAACGTTGGTGGGGATCTGAGCGGACTTCTCATAGCGCAGGACCTGGTTCTCCTCGTTGCCCAGGAAAGCGGCGAAAGCCACGGCGGCAGCGGGGTTGGCGCTCTTGGCGTTGACGCCGATGCACTTGGAGCCGTAGAAGCTCAGCAGCTGGTTGTCCTTGCCGTC
>CAZCFU010000306.1:0-2174 GCA_964498005.1 uncultured Oscillospiraceae bacterium
GCCATGAAAAACGCAGCTATTCTTTTTTTCATTTTCTGTCCTTCCTTTTCTTCCTGCACGCTATATGAAATTCATGGATTTCCGCTGGAAACAACGGAACGCTTACCGCAGGACCACCACGCTGTAAGCGGGCATTGTAACCGAACCGTCCTTCATGGTCACTTCGCCGCCGTCCACGGAAAGATATCCCGCTATTTCCAGATCGCCGTATTGTCCCGTGGGCAATTCGACCTGTTTTTCGTCCGTCTCGGAAATGTTATAGAGCATGTAGATGGTTTCGCCGTTATACGTCTTGGACATGGCGGCGACGTCCGGGTCCTCGACCTCCTCCAGCCGGGCCACGGTTCCTCTCGCAATCTCCGGATTCTGGTTGCGCAGCAGGATAACGTCCTTATAGAAGCTGTAGATCGAATCCTTCGCCTTCATCTGCTCGTCCGCGCAGGCGAACCTGTTTTCCTGGGGCTCCATATCCGCCGGGCCGCTGGTCATGCCCTTGGTGCCGGCGTCAGCGGACCAGTACATGGGGGCGCGCTTGTTCTCGTCCTTCCCGGTGCCGGTCATGCCGATTTCTTCCCCGTAGTACACGAAGGCGCTGCCGCTCATCAGCACGTTCAGCGCGCCCGCCATCTTGACCTTCCGCGCGTCATAGGACATATATCCCGCCGCCCGCGCCATGTCATGGTTGACGAAGAAGGGCGCGTCGATGGCGGCGTCCCCGCCGTGCTCCCGGATGGCGTTCTGCACGCGGACCAGCGCCTTTGCGTAGGCCTGGGCGCTGTTTTCCGCGCCGGAGTAGTTCAGCGTCTTCGAGATCACGCCCGTGGAGCCGGAAAATTCAAAATCGAAGAAGCTGTCCACGCCGCTGGCGTAATACTGGGCGTATGTAGGCAGCGCGTCCCAGCACTCGCCCACGATATAGGCGTCGGGATCGACGGACTTCACGTGGTCGTTGACCCAGCTGAGCACCTCCACGTTCTTGCCGGTGGCGCCGGAGTAAAACTCCTTGACCGCGTCCAGCCGGAAGCCGCCCACGCCCTTTTCCAGCCAGAAGTCCATGACGGCCTCGAAGTCTTTCCGCAGCTCCTGGCTCGCGAAATTCACATCCGGCATCTCGGGGGAAAACTGGCCCTCGTAGTAGTAGTCCGTGGAGCCCACCTGATACCAGGCGTTGGCGCCGGGATTGCCCTTGACAAAGTTATAGTAGCCGTAATACTGGCACTCCTCAGCGGAGGGCTCCTCATCCGGCCCCAGCGACTCCAGGTAATCACGGGCCGCCTCGAACCAGGGATGCTCGGGAGAGGTGTGGTTGAGGACCAGGTCGATGATCAGCTTGATCCCCCGCTCATTGCATTCCGCCGCCAATTGGTCAAAATCGTCCATGGTGCCGTACACCGGGTCGATGGCCAGGTAGTCCTTCACGTCGTATTTATGATAAGAGTTGGAGGGCATGATGGGCATCAGCCAGATTCCGTTGAAGCCCATATCCGTGATGTAATCCAGCTTTGAGATGACCCCCTGGAGATCCCCGATCCCGTCGCCGTCGCTGTCGTAGAAGGAGTACACAAAGATCTCATACCAGGTGCGGTAATTGTCGTCGATCACCACCGCTTCCTTGGCGCGCCAGCCATCCGCTTCCCCTTTTTTGCCGCACGCGCTCAGGGTGCTGAGCATGACCGCAAGGGCCAATATCAGTGCGAAACTTCTTCGAAACTTCTGATATACTTGCCTCATTTTCCCGATGACCTCCTGTTAAAATGAATTTTCGTAAAGTTTCGATTTGCCGCGTTCAGCATAACATCTTTTTCGGATTTCGTCAAGCAAAACACGAACCGCGCGGGCGGCCGACAAGAAGTCCCCCCAGCGCTCCAATGGAGCGCTGGGGGGACTTCTTACGCTGCAGGCTCAGTTCACCGCGGCGAAGCCCTTCTCCAGATCGGCGATGATGTCGTCGATATGCTCGGTGCCGATGGACAACCGAATGGTGTTGGGTTTGATGCCCTGATCGGCCAGCTCCTCGGGGGTGAGCTGGGAGTGGGTGGTGGTGGCGGGATGGATGACCAGAGATTTCACGTCGGCCACGTTGGCCAGCAGGGAGAAGATCTCCAGGCTGTCAATGAATTTGTGGGCCTCCTCCTGGCCGCCCTTGATCTCAAAGGTGAAGATGGACGCGCCGC
>CAZCFU010000307.1:0-2173 GCA_964498005.1 uncultured Oscillospiraceae bacterium
TGGCGGCGGCTTTTTGGCGCTTTTGAGACCTGTTGGCTCCGGTACAGGATGCTTTCCGGCTCTGTTCCATCCACTGCTTCCGCCCGCTCTTTTCCTATTCTGGGTCTGAATCTGGGTCGGCACAAATAAATTTTGGGGTCTTGACCGATTTGGTCAACGGCGGTATGGTGGGAATGAAAGGAGGGTGGGCCATGAACCAGAAATTCTTTAACCTTCCCCAGGAGCGGCAGGATCTCATCCGAAACAGCGCCATGGTGGAGTTTGGCGAGGGCAGTTTCAAAAAGACCTCGGCGGACTCCATTGCCAAACGGGCGGGGGTGTCCAAGGGCCTGCTGTTTCACTACTTCAAGGACAAGCGGGAACTGTACCTCTACCTGTTTCAGTACGCCATCGACGAATGTATGAACATTTTCAATCAGCACATTCTGAAGGTCAGCTATTATGGGGAAACCGATTTTTTCCGCACCTTGGAGATCGGTCACAAGGTGAAAATGGACATGGTCCGCCGCCATCCGGGGCTGTTCCGCTTTGTGATGCGGGCCTACTATGAGCAGGACGGTCTGCTGTCTCCGAAGCTTCGGAAGAAACTGAGTGACGTGCTGGAAAAGACCACGGCCGATTACCTTTCCCGGATGGATCTGTACAAGTTCAAGGACAGCGTGGACCCCCGGCAAGTGGTGCGCCTGCTCACCCTGGCCTCCGAAGGGATGCTGGCAGAAACCGGCGCCTATACCGTGGAGGAGATCGATAGGTTGTTTGCGGAGTACAAACGATACGCGGATATGCTGCGGCAGCACCTATACAAGGAGGAGTATTTATGATCCGGATCGACCGTCTTACCAAGACATACGGAAAGGCCCGGGGGGTGACGGATCTGACCCTCCACGTTCCCGAGGGCGGCTGCTTCGGCTTCATTGGCCCCAACGGGGCAGGCAAATCCACCACCATTCGCACCCTGCTGGGGCTGCTCTCCCCCACTGCCGGTTCGGCCAAGGTGCTGGGGCTGGACTGCACACAGGAGCGGGAAAAAATATTGGCCCAGGTGGGCTATATGCCCTCTGAGGCCATGTTTTACCCGGATATGCGGGTAAGCGAGGTGATACGCCTGTCTGCCGCGCTGCGCAAGACGGACTGCTGGGCCGAAGCTGCCGTTCTGTGTGAGACGCTGGAGCTGGACACACGCAAACGCATCCGGGAGCTGAGCCTTGGCAATCGGAAGAAGGTGTCCATCGTGTGTGCCATGCAGCACCGGCCAAAGCTGTACATCTTGGACGAGCCCACCAGCGGCCTGGACCCTCTGGTCCAGCGCGCCTTCTGGTCCGAGCTGGAGCGCCGGCGGGAGGAAGGGGCCACCGTGTTCCTGTCCTCCCATGTGCTCTATGAGGTACAGCGGTACTGTGACCGCGCCGCTATTATCCGGGAAGGTCGGCTGGTCGTGGAAGGGATCACCGCTGAGCTGGATATCGAAAACCGGTTCTTTGACTACTATGAGGGGAGGACAGGAATGTGATCATCTTCAAAAAGGAGCTGCGCACGGGGGCAGTGAGCTTCCTGGTGTGGTCAGTCATCATAGGTGGCCTGATGGCGGTATGCGTAGCGCTGTATCCGTCCATGTCCGGCTCCATGGAAGATATGTCCGCCCTGTTCGCCGGAATGGGGGATTTTTCCGCCGCCTTTGGGCTGGATAAACTGCAATTCGGTTCCATCATGGGCTTTTATGGGACGGAGTGCGGCAATATTCTGGGCCTGGGCGGGGCATTTTACGCGGCCCTCACCGCCATGGGTCTGCTGGCGGGGGAGGAGGGCGGCCGAACGGCGGAATTTCTGCTCACCCATCCCGTCAGCCGTCTGCAAATCTGCCTGGAAAAGCTGGCGGCGCTGGTTGTGCTGGTGATCGGGCTGAATGTGGTGTGCTTTGTCTGCGGCGTGGGAGCGATCCTGGTCATCGGCGAGGATGCGGACTGGGGCGATCTGATCCGTTACCACGGAGCCCTTCTGCTGATGCAGCTGGAGATCGGTGGACTGTGCTTCGGCGTGTCCGCATTCCTGCGCCGGGGTGGGCTGGGCTTGGCCATGGGGCTGGCCGCGCTGCTGTATTTCGCGGGTCTTCTTGTCAACCTGGATCAGGGGCTGGACTGGCTGCGCTTCGTCACGCCCTACTACTATGCCGACG
>CAZCFU010000308.1:0-2170 GCA_964498005.1 uncultured Oscillospiraceae bacterium
CTCGTAATAGCCCGGGACGTGGGCCCCGGTCAGCTCAAAGAGCTTGGGCAGGAAGTCGCCGAAGAAGCCGCCGGTGAGCGCACCCCAGAAGATGGAGCTGATGCCGCACATGAAGAACATGGTCATCATGTCCCGCATGCTCCCCTTGGGCTTGGCTTTGGACAGGAAAAAGGCGGTGCCCAGCACCATCAGCAGGCCGTAGGCGATGTCGTTCATCATGAAGCCGAAGAACAGGATGAAGAACGGGGCCATCAGCGGGTTGGGGTCCACGCTGTCGTAGGCGGGCATGGCGTACATCTCGGTGATGACGTTGAAGGGCGCGGTGACGGGGTTGTTCTTCAGCTTGATGGGGACCTCGGGGTACTCGTCCTTGGTGGGTTCCGCGGTCTCCCAGGCGCACTGGAAGCCGCCCAGCACCGTTTGCAGCTGGCCCTCGTTCTCGGCGGGCAGCCAGCCGTCCAGGATAAACGTGGCGTCGGTGTCGATGAGCCGGGCCTTGTTCTGCTCCCGGCTGATCTCCTGGGCCGCCCGGTCCACACAGCGGCGCAGCAGGTCCCGCTTGCCGCCGAAAGCGGACAGATCGGCCTTGCACTGCTCCGCCTCCCGCTCCAGGGCGGCGATACGGTTGTCCAGCAGGGCGATGTTTTCCGCCGCCGTCCCCGTCCAGCCCCGCAGGGTGACCCGGGACGCGCCGAAGGGCCGCATGGCCTCATTGCAGTCGCTGAGGGCCGAGTGGTGGCAGATCAGCAGGAAGTATTGCAGCTCCCTGTCGCTGCCCGCCCGGATGAGCTGGGCCAGCTCCGTGGCCTGACCCACCGCCGCCTCCAGGGCGGCAAAGCTGGTCTTGGCGGGGACGGAGCAGAAGTGGACGGGCACGGTGGCCGTCCCCTCCTCGTCCAGGGCCACGCTCAGGCCGGACCAAGGCTCCAGCGACGCCTTTTGGGTCTGGAGCTTGGCTTTCTCCGCCGCCTTGGCGGCCAGGGCCTGCTCCGCCTCCATCACCTGGCGGGCGGCGGCAAGACCTTCGGCATACGCGCCGTCGTCAAACAGCTCCCCCTCGGTGACTTCGGGACGCGGGGCGAACAGCCCGTCCTTTGAGGGCGCGTACCTGCGCAGCACGTCCAGGGCGCCGCTGAGCAGCAGGCTCTGCTCACGGGCCTGCTCCAGCCCCGCCGATCCCGGCTTGGCAAGGCCCTCCCACTGGGGGTCGCTCAGGTCGATGGCCGGTTCCCGGATCTCCACACAGCCCAGGCTCTGGAGGGCGTGGAGCAGCTTTTCCCGCTCGGTGCGCAGGGCCAGCAGCCGCAGCCGTTTCATTTTGACAATGGCCATCAGCTGTTCCCTACCCTTCCGACGATCAGACCGGCGGCCTTGTCAAGACGCTGGTGGGCCTCCTGCTTCAGCGCTTCGCACTGGGCGGCGTTGTCCGCGAGTGTCTGCTCCGCTTTCTTTTCGGCCTGTGTCTCGGTCTCGGCCAGCATGGCCTTGACCTCCTGCTCCGCCTTGGCGCGCTGGTCGGCAACGAGCTGCCTGCCCGAGCGTTCCGCTTCGGCTACGATGCGCTTGGCCTCCTCCGCCGCCTCGGCCCGCCGCTCTCTCGCGGCCTGTTCAGCCTCAGTGACCTTTTGGATGGCCTCTAAAGACATAACACTTCACCTCTCTTACTTGTGCGGAAGGAACCAACAGGGCCAATCCCTCCCATTTTCATCAAAGATTCTATCATTCCTTTGCCAACTTATCAACCCTTGATTTAAAGAAAAATTATCAGGGCGCGGATTTGCCGTGTGCCCTTGTTTTTGTCTTTTTATTTTGGTATAATCTATTATCTATGGAATGTGCTCCCTGCCGGGCGGCAGACGGAAAGGGGTGGACGAGGTGTATCAAAAGCTGAAGCAGACAGCTCCCCGCGTTGGACTGTGTTTTGCCGTGATGCTGGCCTTTGCCGGCGTGACCGCCCTGCTGGGGCACCGGGAGGCGGCGGTGGCGGAGCTGGTCATCGTGGCGGTGCTGGCTTTGACCAGCGTGGCCTCCGCCATCCGGAGGCAGCGGGAGGCGAACCAGTACCTGAAGGAATTGATGGACAGCATGGATCAGGCCACCCGGGACAGCACCCTCAACTGCCCCCTGCCCCTGGTGATGTTCCGGCCGGACACCGACGAGGTGGTGTGGT
>CAZCFU010000309.1:0-2163 GCA_964498005.1 uncultured Oscillospiraceae bacterium
CCAGCAAGACCGTACTGGACCTGGGGGAGCTGACGTTCATGGACAGCTCGGGCATTGCGGTGGTGCTGCGGGCCAAGCGGCGGATGGAGGCCCTGGCGGGGACGCTGGTGGTGGTGAACATCCCGCGGCAGGCGTCCCGGGTGCTGGAGACGGCGGGGCTGGGCAAATATGTGGACCTGATCTGAGAGGAGGGCGGAGGATGAAGCCGAAAAGTGAAAATTACATAACCCTGGAGTTTTTGAGCCGCAGCGCAAACGAGGCGTTTGCCCGCGGGGCGGTGGCGTGCTTTGCCGCGCAGCTCGACCCCACCCTGGAGGAGCTGGGGGACATCAAGACCGCCGTCAGCGAGGCGGTGACCAACGCCATCGTCCACGCCTACCCCGACTGCCTGGGCAGGATCGTCATGCGCCTGCGGCTGTTCGACGGCGGCGTGCTGGAGATCCAGGTCAAGGACTCCGGCGTGGGCATACCAGACGTGGACAAGGCCCGCACCCCCCTCTTCACCACCGGCGGCGAGGAGCGCTCCGGCATGGGCTTCACCATCATGGAGAGCTTCATGGACGGGCTCAAGGTGCGCTCCCAGCCGGACAAGGGCACCACCGTCACCATGCGCAAGCGGATCGCCCGCCGGGCGGGCGCTTCCAAGTGAGGGGCCTGGACGCCCCCGCCCTGCTGGAAGCGGCCCAGGCCGGGGACAACGACGCCTGCGAGCGCCTGCTCATCGACAACAGCGGCCTGATCTGGTCGGTGGCCCGGCGGTACTATGGCCGGGGCGTGGACCCGGAGGATCTGTACCAGCTGGGCTGTCTGGGCTTTCTAAAGGCCATCCGGGGGTTTGACACCGAGTACGGCACCCAGTTCTCCACCTACGCCGTGCCCAAAATCGCCGGCGAGATACGCCGCTTCCTCCGGGACGACGGGGCGGTAAAGGTCAGCCGGGGCACCAAGGAGCGGGCCGCTTCCCTGCGCCTCAAACGCCAGGAGCTGTCCCAGCGGCTGGGCCGGGAGCCCACGGTGGGCGAGCTGGCCGAGGCCACCGGCCTGGAGCCGGAGGACATCGCCGCCGCCGACACCGCCGTGCTGACGGTGGCCTCCCTGCAAGGGGAGAGCGGCGAGGACGGCTTCTCGCTGGAGGCGGTGCTGGGGGACGAGGGCATTGAGGACGAGCTGGTGGAAAAGCTCACCCTGCGACAGGCCATCGACGCCCTGCCGGAGCGGGAGCGGATGGTGATTCTGCTCCGATTCTACAAAAACCTGACCCAAGACCGGGTTTCCAAGGTTTTAGGGGTGAGCCAGGTGCAGGTGTCCCGCATCGAGCGCCGGGCGGTGGCAAAGCTGCGGGAGGCGCTGACAGAATAGCCCGGGCGGAGTTTTTTGCTCCGCCCGGGCTGTTTTTATACCTTTTAGGAATTACCGCTTCCGCTCATCCGTTACGATATGTTCAATACCCGAATGCTCCCGGCCCAAATAATCCTTCAAAAAGCTCGGAAACGCTTTATAGGTATCCAAGCGGTCAATTGGGAGCCAGTGCATTTCTTCTCGTACACCCAGTGTATAGCTGTCGCTATGGAGCTCCTGGGTGCCCCTGGGCTTCATCAAAAAGTACAGGCATATTTCATGGCAGTCAAGCCCTTTCAATGATCCGCCGTTTTCATTGAAAAAATTTTCGTGGATGACCGCTAAATGGTCGATCTCATAGTGTACGCCGGTCTCCTCAAAGACTTCCCGGACCACGGCATCTTCGGCAGTTTCCCCCATATGCACACCGCCGCCGATGGAATAGTAATAGTCTTCACGCTCGTTCCCCGCAAACAGCACACAGCCATCCTCTACGATGATCGCGGCCGCCCGATACCGAAACCAATGATTTTCTTTGGTAAACCCACAATCAAACGCCATGCCATTTCCCTCCTTTTCATTAACGAAAAAAGCCCCGGCGCTCTATCTGAACCGTTTTGAAAGTTCATACTTCTTCTGACAAGTATTGGATCACCTGATCCAAAGAATTCAGCACCGCCGCGGTCTGATCCAAAAGCCGCTGGCTGGGCATCTTCATATCCGGAATGCAGATCACGGGGATACCAGCGGCGTTGGCGGCCTGTATTCCCGCCTCGCTGTCCTCCAAAACCAGGCAGTTTTCCGGCATCTCTCCCAATTTCTCAC
>CAZCFU010000310.1:0-2161 GCA_964498005.1 uncultured Oscillospiraceae bacterium
CTTTTGTAACACCTGTGTGCGAACTTTCGTAACAGAGAACCTCTATCATAAGACTTGCAAGAGATACTCTTTCTTTTTCATTCTATCCTCCATCCTCAAGGGCCGGAGCGGCGACGCTCCGGCTCACTTTCTATGTAAAACGGCGCCCCTTCTGGCAGAAGGGACGCCGCATGGCTGTTTTTAGATGCTGTCTGCTTCTATCTTGGATATCTGCTCCCACTGGATCACGAACCGCTCATCGATCACCTGGTTGATGTGGTAGTGCCCACAGAACCATTGGCTGAACCGGCACCGCTGCCGCACCGTTTCCAGGAAGTCCGTCAGCCTGTCCGGCTGGTAGTGCCGGCTCATCCGCTGGGCGATGCTGGTGGGGGCGCAGTGGGTGAGGACGCAGTCCACGCACCACCCGGCCCGCTCCAGGTTTGTCTCAGCCTCGGCATACTCCGCCTCGCCGTGGGCGGGCCTTTGGCCCGCTTAGGCCTGGGGCGGCTTCGCCGCCTAACGGCTGGGCATCTCCTCGGGCCACCGGCTCGTCGCAAAGTCCGTTCACCTCCGTTTCCGCCTGCGGCGAAAACTGCGTTCACTCCCTTGCTCCTCGCCTTCGCGGCAAACCCGCTTCGCTGGGCTTTGCCGCGAGTTAGAACGACAGGCCCAGCACCCGGAACCGGGCGTTCAGCAGGTCGAAGTTCTCGTGGTTGCCGTCCACAATAACGGGGGCCCCACGCGAGCCCAGCGAAGCGGGTCGCGTGGGGAGAGGAGGCTCAGCGGAGTGAGCGAGCCCTGCCGCTTTCGGCAGGGCGAGGGATACAAAGCGTGAGCCGACAAGGTGAAGGGTTTGGCCTCCAGCCAGTCCAGCTTGTGCTTGTCCGCCTGCTCCCCGGCCCACACGCCGCCGTGGTCGCCGCAAATGATCACGCAGTCGTTCCGATCCATCTCCTTTAGCTGGGGGAAGTTTCTTGTGGTGAACCGCTGGAAATCTCCGTGGCAGTCGCCCGTTATGTATAAGTTATTCATGCGCTGGCCCTCCTCATACTCTCGATGATCTGCTCGATCTCTGTCCCGTCTTTGAATCGGATGGACAGACGCTCCGCATCCAGCACCGTGATGCTGGCCACCGTTTGGCTCATCGTACCATCGTCGAAGTCTGCAATGGAATTGTCCGTGGTTTCCAGAGCATCGGTGATAAGGCGTATCCGGCTGTCGCATTCGGTGCCGGCGCCATCCTGCTCCAGCTCACTCTTACGGGTCAGCAGGGCGGTCATGGCGGCGCTCACCTCAATGAGCCGGTCGTCATACTCGGTGCTGTCCGGGCCAGCGTCTGCCGCCAGGTGGAACAGTCTCATCTGCTCCTCCTGGAGCGCCCTCAGCTTGGCCTCCACGGCGGGCAGTGAGGTGTCATCACCCGCGCCCGCCAGGGCGGCGGTGATACAGTCCGCCAGCGTCTGCCGCGCCGTCTGCTGCCGGAACAGCTCGCTCATGGCGGCTGTGACAGCGGCCTGCACCTCCGGCTCCTCCAGAGTGGGGGCACATTTGCAGATCCCTTTGCCATGCTCCAGCCGGCTGATACACCGCCAGACGAACCGTTTCTGCCCACCCGGCATATAGGTCACCCGGCGATAGGGGCTGCCGCACTCGGAACACACCAGCAGCCCACTCAGGGCATATTTGCCGCTGTGCTTGCCCTGCTCTGTTTTTGCCTTGGAAGAAGTCTTGCGCAGGCTGGACCGTCGCGCCATCTCCTCCTGCACCTTCTGGAAGGTGGCCCGGTCGATGATGGCGGGGTGGGCATTCTCCACGTAGTATTTGGGGAGTTGGCCCTCATTCTTCACCTGCTGACGGCTGAACAAGTCCAGGGTGAAGGTCTTCTGGAGGATGGCGTCGCCCATGTACTTCTCGTTTTGCAGGATGTGGCGCACCGTGTGGTCGCTCCAATCAGTGCCGCCGCGGGCGGTCTTAAGGCCGTCCGCTGTCAAATCTTTGCAGACCTGGCCCACGCTCTGGCCCATCAGGTACCGGGCGAAGATGTGCCGGACGGTGGGGGCCTCATTCTCGTCGATCTCCGGCCCGCCATCCGCGCCCTTGCGGTAGCCCAGGAAGTTGTTGAAATTATAGTGGACGATGCCCTGCTTGAACCTGGCCTGGTGTCCCCAGCGGATGTTGG
>CAZCFU010000311.1:0-2157 GCA_964498005.1 uncultured Oscillospiraceae bacterium
TGCCAAGTCTGCGGTATTTCATCGTTTCCATTCCTCCTCAGTTGTTGTCTGTGTCTAATGTCTATGGTCATTGTCCTATTCCCGCTTTTGTGTCGCTCGGTTCTACCCACAGCGCCAGCGCCAGCACCGGGGCCGGACAGAGCCGCCGCGTTTGCAAATCCTTTCCGACGCGAATGAGAAGCTTTTCTTTCAAGAAAAAGGAACTTACAGCCTGTCCTTCCGCATGGTCAGAGAAATGCGCTTCTTTTTCTCGTCCACTTCCTTCACCCACACTGTCACCACATCCCCCACACTGAGCACCTCGGAGGGGTGCTTCAGATAGCGGTCGCAGATCTGGCTGATATGTACCAGACCGTCCTGGTGGACGCCAATGTCCACGAAGGCCCCGAAGTCGATGACGTTGCGCACGGTGCCGCGCAATTCCATGCCGGGTTTCAGGTCTTTCATGTCCATCACGTCGGTGCGCAGCACGGGGGCGGGCAGCTCGTCCCGGGGGTCCCGGCCCGGCTTGACCAGTTCGGCAGCCACGTCCAGCAGAGTGGGCACGCCTACGCCGCACTCCGCCGCCGCCTTGTCCAGGCCGTAGGCGGCAAGACGGCCTTTGAGGTCGCCTAGCCTGCCCGCCTTCACATCCGCCATGTTCTGGCCGCACAGCGCCAGCAGCTTTTCCGCCGCGGCGTAGCTCTCCGGGTGGACGGCGGTGTTGTCCAGGGGGGATCTGCTCTCCGGCACCCGCAGGAAGCCCGCCGACTGCTGAAACGCCTTGGGGCCCAGCTTGGGCACCTTCAAAATCTGCTTCCGGGTGGTAAAGGGACCGTTTTCCTCACGGTATTTCACAATATTTTTTGCCGTGGTGCCGTTCAGCCCCGCCACCCGGGTGAGCAGCGGCGCGGAGGCGGTGTTCACATCCACGCCCACGGCGTTGACGCAGTCCTCCACCACGCCGTCCAGGGCCTCTCCCAGCCGGGCCTGGGGCATATCGTGCTGATACTGACCTACACCGATGGACTTGGGGTCGATCTTCACCAGCTCCGCCAGCGGGTCCTGGAGGCGCCGGGCAATGGACACGGCGGAGCGCAGGTTCACGTCGAACTCCGGGAACTCCTCCGCCGCCAGCTTGGAGGCGGAATAAACCGATGCCCCCGCCTCGTTGACGATGGCATAGCTGACTCCGCCGCCCACCTTGCGGATGAGTTCCACCGTCATCTGCTCGGTCTCCCGGCTGGCGGTGCCGTTGCCGATGGCAATGTGGGCCACCTTGTGCTTCTTGATGAGGACGGCCAGCTTTTCGATGGCCTCGTTCTTTCCCCGTTCGCCGTGGGTGGGGTAGACCACCGTGGTGTCCAGCACCTTGCCGGTAGGGTCAACCACTGCCACTTTACACCCCATGCGATAGCCCGGATCCAACCCCATGGTGACGAAGCCCTTTACCGGCGGCTGCATCAGCAGGGGCTTTAAGTTCAGCGCGAACTGGCCAATGGCTCCCTCGCTGGCCCTGTCCGTCAGCTCGGAGCGCGCCTCCCGCTCCAGAGAGGGGGCGATGAGGCGGTCGTAGGCGTCCTCGGCGGCGGCCTTGATAAACTCCATGGCCGCCCGCCCCGGCACCACCTTCCGGCACAGAGCCGCCAGAGCGGTTTCCCGGTCCATCTCCACAGAGACCTTCAAAATCTCCTCCCGCTCGCCCCGGTTCATGGCCAGCACCTGATACCCCTGTGTTTTCGATAAAGCACTTGAAAACTCATAGTAAAGGCGGTACACACTGTCCTCTGGCTCCTTAGCCGCCGCTTTAGAGGTAATGCTGCCCCGCCGCCAGTACAGCTCCCGGAGCATTTTCCGCACGTCGGCGTCGTCGGAGATGATCTCCGCCACAATGTCGGACGCCCCCTGTAAAGCGTCCTCCGCCGTCTCCACACCCTTTTCCGGGTCGATGTATTTTGCCGCCTCGGCCAGCGGGTCGGGACAGGGAGCTCCCTTTGCGAACAACAGCTCCGCCAGGGGCTCCAGACCCTTCTCTCGCGCCTGCGTGGCGCGGGTGCGGCGCTTTTGCTTGTAGGGCCTGTAAAGGTCTTCCACTTCCGCCAGGGTGGAGGCGGCGTCGATGGCGGCGGACAGCTCGTCGGTCAGCTTGCCCTGGCCCTCGATGGACTGCTTCACCTC
>CAZCFU010000312.1:0-2147 GCA_964498005.1 uncultured Oscillospiraceae bacterium
GACAGCGAGGAAGTGCTGTGCAAGCAGATCATCGTGGAGGGCATCATGTCCATCCAGTCCGGCGAAAACCCCAAGGCCCTGCGGGAGAAGCTGCTGACCTACATCCCCCAGGGACAGCGGGAGGCCGCCAGCAGCCCCGCCAGCTCCGGCGGAGAATAAGGCAGACGTCATTTTCGCCCGATGTGATATAAGGAGTTGAGAACATGGCGAAAAAGAAATCAGGCGGTGGCGGCGGCGCCAACTGGATGGATACATATGGCGACATGGTGACCCTGCTGCTGTGCTTCTTCGTGCTGCTCTATTCCATGTCCACCATCAGCGAGGACAAGTGGAAGGCGATCGTGCAGAGCTTTAACCCTCTGGCAACCGAGATCACCACTGACCCGGAGGGAATGGGAGGCCCCTATGCCGACCCGAACGTTGGAGACCTGAACCCCGGCATGAACGAAGCCACTGAGGACGCCCAGAAGGAGATCGACGAGATACTGGAAGAGATGGCCGACGCGCTCAAGCAGATGGCCGCTAATGAAGGGCTGTCCAGCGCCATCTCTGTGGAGCTGACCGGCGGCAAGATCTATGTCAAATTCAGCGACACGGTATTTTTTGAACCAGACGATTCCGCTTTGAAAACGGGGGCCAAGGAGGTCCTGCTCAAGGTGTGCGCCGTGCTGGACGCGGGCAAGGCGGCTGTTGAGGAGATCCGCATCCAGGGCCATACCGCCCAGGCATCCAATACTGTGCCCAACGCGACCCACGGCGACCGGGAGCTGGCCAGCAACCGGGCCATGGAAGTGGTGGTCTTTATCCAGGAGAACAGCACCATCCATCCCGCCCGCCTCATCAGCGAGGGCTATGGCCAGTGGCGGCCCATTGATAATAACCAGGACGAGAAGGGCAAGGCCCCCAACCGCCGGGTGGAAATGATCATCAGCGGCGTGGATCTGGAGAACAGCGAGCTGAGCGAGGCGCTGTCCCAGTTCATCAGTTTAGACGGCGGGGAAACGTAAAGCGCCGTAAAAATTCAGCAGATCAGGTGAGGTGATTCGATGGCTGAGGTATTGTCGCAGAGCCAAATTGACGCGCTTTTGAACTCGATGCGCAGCGGCGGCGATGCGGATAAGGCGGAGGAAAAGCAGCCGGAGAAAAAGTACCGGAAATATGACTTCACCACCCCCCGCAAATTTACCAAAGACCGGATCAAGATGCTCAACGGCATCTTCGAGAACTATACGAGGGTCATCAGCTCCCGGCTCAACGCCCAGCTGCGCACCAACTGCGAGATCACGGTGGAGAGCATCGAGGAGCAGAAGTTCTACGAGTTCAACAACGCCCTCACAGAGGGGGATGTGCTGGCCATGGTGGACACCACCATCCATCCCCTTGCCCGCCCCGGAGATTCAGGGGGAGAGGTCAAGGACATCGTGGTGGAGGATCCGGTGATGGTGTACCTGTCCACATCCACCGCGCTGGCGATGATGGATCGGATGATGGGCAGCGAGGACAATTCGGAGCGGGATGTGCCCATGGGGTACACCTATACCGACCTGGAGCTCCAGCTGTACGAACACCTGATGCAGGACATCGTCAACCTGATGGGGAGCAGCTGGGAAAACTACGTGCCCATCACCTTTGAGTACAACCGGACCCAGGTGAACCCCACGCTGGTCCAGCTGCTGAACCTGGATGAGACAGTGGTGCTGGTGGACATGAAGCTGAACTTCGGGGGCAGCGAGGGCCGCATGAGCATCGTGCTTCCGGGCAATATGCTGATGAGCGTATTCGGCGAGGTCAACCGGGAGAGCATGGGCCGCAAGGTGGCCAGCGAGGACAACTCGGATGAGATCTTCGACAAGCTGAGGGATTCCAGCCTGGAGATCATCGCGGCGCTGGGCGAGACCCGCCTCTCCCTTAGCGACATTTACCACCTGAGCGTGGGCGACGTGGTGGATCTGGGCAGATCGAAGGATTCGCCGGTATTTCTGCGGATCGGCGGCTACCAGTGGTTCACCGGGCGTATGGGAACCCACAAGAAAAACATGGCCATCAAGATAGACGAGGTGTGCTATTCGGCCGAACAAAGGAGCGAATAACGGATGGAGAAGGAAATGTTCAGCCCAATGGCGATCGACGCCTTGGGCGAGATGATG
>CAZCFU010000313.1:0-2136 GCA_964498005.1 uncultured Oscillospiraceae bacterium
GCGGCCCAGCTGCTTCTCCACGTTCATCATGATGTAGAACGCGCCCTCGGGCTTGAGGCAGCTCACGCCCTCCATGGCGTTTACCCGCCCCACGATATAGTTCCGGCGCTCCTCAAAGGACCGGCGCATCTCCGCCACACAGTCCTGAGGCCCGTTCAGCGCCGCCACAGCCGCCGCTTGGGAGATGGAGCTGGGGGAGCCGGTGGAGTTGCTGAGGTAATTGGCCATCACCCTGGCGATCTTCTCGCTGGCCAGCAGATAACCGATCCGCCAGCCGGTCATGGCGTAGGACTTGGACACGCCGTTGATAAGGATGGCGCGCTCCTTCACGTCCTCCCCAAAGGAGGCGAAGGACGTGAACTCCCTGCCGTCGTACACCAGGCCGTAGTAGATCTCATCAGAGATGATGTAGATGTCCTTCTCCACACACACCCGGGCAATGGCCTCCAGCTCCTCCCTGGAATACATCATGCCGGTGGGGTTGCAGGGGTTATTGAGGATGAGCGCCTTTGTCTTGGGCGTGATAGCGGCGGCAAGCTGCTCGGCGGTCATCTTAAACCCAGCGGATTCTTCCGCCGTGACCACCACGGGCACGCCGCCCACCATCTTGACCATCTCCAGATAGCTGACCCAGAAGGGGGCGGGCAGGATCACCTCGTCGCTGGGGTTCACCAGGGCCCGCAGGGCGATGTATACGCAGTGCTTCGCGCCGCTGGATATGACCACCTGGGAGGGCTTGTAATCCAGGCCGCAGTCCTCGCGCATCCGCTTGCAGACGGCCTCTTTCAGCGCCACGGTGCCGGAGGCGGGGGTGTAGCGGGTGATGTTTTCGGCGATGGCCTTGTCCGCCGCCGCCTTGATATGGTCAGGGGTATTGAAATCCGGCTCGCCCGCACCGAAGCCGATTACGTCGATGCCGTCCGCTTTCATCTGCTTGGCCAGGGCGTCCATGGCCATGGTGCTGGACACCTGCACCGCGGACGCGATTTGAGCAAGTTCTTTCAAGAGGATCCCTCCAATTGTTGTTTTCCGCACATTATATGCGCAACCTTGCGGAAATGCAAGCAAAACCCTCAGCGGCGGATATTTTTGCGGTAGAGATGGTACAACCCCTTCACCAAAAGGTCGTGGTCATACTTGATCTCCCGGCGGCACATACGGTAGAGGGCGGGGGCGCGCCCCCCTGTGGCCACCACCGTGGCGGCGGGAGCCCCCGCGGCCTCCTCCAGGGACTCGATGACCCGGTCAAAGGCGCCGCTGTAGCCGTACAGCACCCCGGCCCGCATGGAGTCCACCGTGTTCCGCCCCAAAGGCGTGTCCACCTGGGCCATGGAGATCTGGGGCAGCTGCGCCCCATTCCGGGACAGGGCCTCCAGGGCGATATCGATGCCGGGCATAATGGCGCAGCCCTCAAACGCGTTTTCGCTCAAATAGGAAAAGGTGACGGCGGTGCGGGAGTTGATGATGATGGCGGGGGTGGGATAGAGGGCGGAGGCCGCCACGGCGGAGGCCACGATGTCGCTGCCCAGCTGGTTGTGGATCTCCGCCTTGATGTTCAGCCCAGTCTTCAGCCCCGGCCCCACCACCAGGGGGGGCTTGCCGGTGAGCCGCCGCAGGGTGCGGGCGTAGGTGCCGGTGATGGGGGGCACCACGCTGGACAAAATGGCCCCGTCCACTGTTTCCAGCTCGGCCCGGTAGAGGTGGAACACCCCTATCAGGTCGATGGCACAGCGGTCGTCGGTAATTTTGGCGTCCGTCTCCAGCTCCGACTGGAAGGACAGCGCCCCCTCTTCCGTAAACAGGGCGATGGTGGTGCGGATGTTGCCGATGTCGATGGCCAGGATCATGGTGCCTCTCCCCTTTCCAACGGATATTATACACCGGTTTCCGCCAGCTGTCATCAGAAATCGAAGCGGAGCGGGAAATTTCCCGCCCCGCTTTCCTGTCAGATGTTATTCCGTATGATCTCGCCCATCCGCTTCGTCCCGATGACGCCCTCCCCCGCCCGGGCGATGTCGGCGGTGCGCCAGCCGTCCGCCAGCGCTTTGTCCACGGCGGCCTCGATGGCGTCCGCCTCGGCTGCCAGCTTGAAGGAGTAGCGGAACATCATGGCCGCGGACAGGATGGTGGCGATGG
>CAZCFU010000314.1:0-2134 GCA_964498005.1 uncultured Oscillospiraceae bacterium
GGTTCCGGGGCAGCACCGTCACCGCCGCCACCCCGTCAAAGGACATGGCCGCCTGCTGGTAAAAGGCGTTGTTGGCGCCGTTGGCCAGCCGTTGGAAGGTGGCCAACACCCGCTCCCGCAGCTCCTGATCCCCCTCCTGATCCTGCCCGCTGGACAGGGGGGCGGGGTTGGCGCAGGCCGCGATACCCGTGGGGGGCAGGGCCATATATACGATGGTGCCCTGTCCCACATTGCCCGCCGCTCCAGTCTCCGCCGCCGTCACGGGCACCTCGCAGTACAGCTCTCCGGCGGGAACCGCCCCGTCTGTGTCCGTGGTAAAGCGCACCCCGCCCGCGGTCATGCACACGGTGCCCGCCGGAACCTCGGTATCCGTGTCCCGGGCCTGGTCTACATAGAACCGCACCGTCCCCACCGACCGGGTGGCCGCCCGCCGGGTCACCCCCCGCAGCCGGGCGTGCTTATCCAGCTCCTCCCCATCCGCCGTCTGGGGGAAGCACTGCCGACGGGTCCACTCCGCCTGGACGTACAGGCTGTACATCTGGGCGGCCACGGCGTAAAACCGCACCGCCAGCTCACTGCTGGCCCCGGCGGTCTGGCTCGTCTGGGCCTGGAACTCCGCGGCCAGGGCCTGATAGATTTCTTCTAATGTGATCAATGTCTCACTCCTCTAACCGCGCCGTCACCCACAGGCTGGTGCCCTGCCACAGCAGCTCCACCGCCACCGCCAGCCGATCTCCCTCCTGGCTCACCTGGGCTCCGGTCACCATCGCGTCCGGGAGGTCGGCCAGCGCCTCCACGGCGTACTGCTGGGCCAGGCTGTCCCAGGCGGTGGGCTTCTCCCTGCGCAGCTGGTGCATCCGGCTGCCCAGCTCGGGCAGAAAGGGGAAGCTCCCCCGCCGGGCGGTGAGCCGGAACAGCACCTCGCCGATCAGCTCCTCGCCGTCCTTGATGACGGTCACCCCGCCGTTTCCGTCGGCGGCGTAATCCCTGTTTTTCAGCAGCAGGCTCATCCTCGACCTCCCAGCATACTGGCCACGATCCGCCGGATGAGATCCTCCAGCGCCTCGCCGTTGACATACACCTGGCCGTTCAGTTCGATCCGCCCCCCCTGAATTGCGACGCTCTCCTGGGCAGTAACATTCGCTCTCTCCCCGCTGAGTGTCAATTTTTTCCCCTGTATGCCCACCTGGTCGGGTATACAGCCCTGCAGGGCCCCCACCACGCAGGGGATCTCTCCCCTGCCCTGGATGACCAGCACCCGCTGGCCCACCTTGGGCGTCCAGGTATAGCCCCCGGGGCTGTACAGCTGCAACCCCCGCCGCTCCCTGTCCAGCAGCACCGCTGTCTCGCCGCCGCTCATGGTGACGATGCCAGTCTGCCCCTCGCCCTCATCCGCGGGCCGCTTCTGCTGTCCGCTCAGCCACATCAAAATTACCTCCCGATCGTCCCCGCCCCCTGCGGGGGCGGGGACATTTTCTTAAATGAGGGCGTCAACCTCACCCAGCACCAGGGTGGTGGTCAGCCCCTCGCTGCCGCAGGACACCTCGCTCTGGGCCGCCCGGTACTGTCCGTTGGCACCAAAGCCGTCCAGCTCCACCGACACCAACTCCCCGGGCCAGGCCAAAAACGCCCCGGCCACGGTGATTTTCATCCGCACCCGCTCCCGGCGGGCGGCTTTGAGCTGATAGTCCGCGCTATACCGCATGGCGGCGGTGCCGGTGGTGTTGGGCACCGTGATGACCTTCCGGGCGCGTCCGCCCTCCGCCAAAAAAGCGGAGTCGGACACCCACTGGGTGCCCCAGGTGGTTCGCCGCCGCACCGCCACCTGGCTGAGCACCCCGTGGCGCTCCTCCCGATACTCCCAGCCGGTCACCGCGTCGCCCTCCCGGACGCGCAGCTCCTCTCCGTCAGCCGGAGCGTCCAGCACCAGCCGCCCCAGCCGGTCGAATCGGGGCACGACCCCGCCGTAGTAGCAGGCAAACCGCCGCGTCACGCTCCATTCGCTCTCCCCGCTGGCCACGGTGAAACCGCTGACGGCGGGCAGGCCCGCGCCTCCCACCGTCTCCACTCCATAGGGGGCCACGTGGTTCGCGATGATGTCCGCCCGGGTACACCGCTGGTACTCGGCGGGCAT
>CAZCFU010000315.1:0-2118 GCA_964498005.1 uncultured Oscillospiraceae bacterium
GCACCGTGGTGCTCTACCTGTTCATTGTGGTGGGCATCCGGCTGCTGGGCAAGCACCAAATCGGCCAGCTGGAGCCCTCCGAGCTGGTACTCACCCTCATCATTGCCGACCTGGCCTCCGTCCCTATGCAGGACAACGGCATCCCCCTGCTGTGGGGGCTCATCCCCATCGTGGTGCTGCTGGCCCTGTCCACCATCATTTCGGTGCTCTGCACCCGGTCCATCCGGTTCCGGGCACTGCTGTGCGGGCGGCCCTCCATCGTGGTGGAGAACGGCCAGGTGCTGGAGACGGAGCTGAAAAAGAACCGCCTCACCCTGGACGAACTGATGGAAGAGCTGCGTATCCAGGGCTACGCCGATTTCAAATCCATCAAGTTCGCGCTGCTGGAAACCAACGGACAGCTTTCCGTGCTGCCCTTCGCCGTCGAGAAGCCCGTCACCGCCGCCCAAATGGGCATATCCACCCAGGAGACCGGGCTTCCGGTGGTGCTGGTCAGCGACGGGCATCTGCTGGAGCACAACCTGAAGGGGCTGGGCTATGAGCAGATCTGGCTGGAAAAGCAGCTGGCCAGCCATGGCCTGCACTCCTACCGGCAGGCGTTCCTGCTCACCGTGGACGAAGGGGGCGCCACCTACTGCGTACCCAAAAAGGAGGCGGGGAAATGAAGCGGCTGTATCTCTCCATCGGCCTGATCGCCCTGCTGGCTGTCCTGTCCGGCCTGCACATCTGGCAGTTGAACCGCGTCACCGGTCAGCTCACCGGCCTGCTCACCGAGGCCCAGGAGCTGGTAGAGCGGGAGGACTGGGAGGGCGCCGCCCGCCTCACCCGTCAGGCCAAGGAGCGCTGGATGGAGTACGAGGGCTACCTCCACATCACCCTGCGCCATGCCGACACCGACGCCATCCAAATCTCCATGGACGAGGCCCTGGCCTTCCTGGAGGGCGGCGAAAAACAGCCCGCTGAGTATGCCGCCGTCAACGCCCGGCTGATCACCCAGCTGGGGCTGTTGGTGGAGGCCGAGCTTCCCACCCTTACCAATTTGCTTTAGCCGTAAAGGAAATCCCCTTTTCGCTTGAAAAGGGGATTTCCTTTATTTCAGCGTGGCAACGGTCACACCGTCCTCACCCTCACCGTATACGCCGGGGCGGTATTCCTTCACGTAGCGACTCTTTTTCAGGTGCTCCCGCACCGCCTTGCGCAGCGCCCCGGTGCCTTTGCCATGGATGATGGTCACCGTCTCCAGCTTGCCCATGAGGGCGTTGTCCAGAAACAGATCCACCGCGCCCAGCGCCTCGTCCACCATCATGCCCCGCAGGTCCAGCTCCGCCTTGGCGGCCGCGGCCCGGAAGGGGCGGCTCACGGCCGCGGCGCGCTGTTTGTCGCGGGCGCTCTGCTTCTTCCGGGCCGTCACGTCCTCCAGCACCCGCACCTCGCTCTGCTTGGCCTTCATTTTGAGGATACCCGCCTGGAGCTGGAGGGTGCCGTCCTTATTAATGCCGACGACCTCCGCCTGGGTACCCATCTTCACCAGCTCCACCGTATCGCCGACAACCGCGTCCCGGGTGGGCGGCGGGGGCGGCAGTTCCTCTTTTTTGCCCCCCAGGGCGGCGTCCGCCTCATTGAGCTTCCGGCGCAGCTCGGCCCTCTGCTCGTTGTCGTCCACCCATTCCTTGGCCTGCTCCTGACGGCGGCGCATTTCGTTGAGCTCCTTGAAGGTCTGGTCGGCGGCGTCCCGGGCCTGCTCAATAATGGCGCGGGCCTCCGCCTGGGCCTTCTCGGTGGCCCTGCGGCGCTCCTCTTCAATGTGGGCGCGGTACTGCTCCGCCTGTGCGCGGGCCTCCTCCATCTCCCGGCGCAGCTTGGCCGCCTGCTCCTTCTCCTTCTCCATGGCCTGACGCTGGATATCCAGCTGGCTGAGCACGTCCTCGAAGCGCACATTCTCCGCGTCGATGCGGTCGGCTGCCTTCTGGATGATATAGTCGGGCAGACCCAATCTCCGGGAAATGGCAAACGCGTTGGACTTGCCCGGGATGCCGATGAGCACCCGGTAGGTGGGGGCCAGCGTCTCCACATCGAACTCGCAGGAGGCGTTCTCCACCCCGGCGGTGGTCATGGCGT
>CAZCFU010000316.1:0-2102 GCA_964498005.1 uncultured Oscillospiraceae bacterium
CTTTCATCCCCGACATGGCGAAAACCTTGGAAATACTCATACCGCCTTTGATGGCGTCCCGCAGCATGGCCAGGCGCTTCTTCTGGATAAATTTATGGAGAGGTATGCCCGTGGTATCCTGAAACAGGTGCGAAAGGTGGGATTTACTCACAAAAAATTCCTGGGACAGCCGTTCAATGGTCAGGTCCTCCATCAGGTGCGCGTCAATGTAGTCACACACCAAGGTGAATACGTCGGCATTCTCCTTGTCCACGTCTTTCTGTTCCTTTTCCACCACGGCCCGGCTGATGAGCAGCAGCAGTTCGGAAAACATCAGATCAACCTGCTCCTCCTTGGCGTACCGGACAG
Source organism: uncultured Oscillospiraceae bacterium (assembly GCA_964498005.1). GTDB lineage: Bacteria > Bacillota > Clostridia > Oscillospirales > Oscillospiraceae > Enterenecus. Next base: position 349 of record CAZCFU010000316.1, read on the forward strand.
TGCGCTGTTCCTCGATGATGCCAAAGAGCTTGGTGGCGATGATGTTGGTGTTGGCCTGACTCAGGTTGATAAACCGCTGGCCCTCATCCGCCCGCATGGCCGCGTAGCGCAGCTTCTCCGGCAGGGCCCCGATAAAATCCACCGGCAGCCAGAAGTCAAACCGGCTGTAATAGACCTCGGGGTTGACCCGGGCCACATGGACAGTCTTTGGCGGCAGGATGACCAGATCCCCTGGCTCCAGCTTGTGAAGCTCCCCATTCATGTCCATGTGAGCATCCCCTTCCAAAAAGAGGTAGAACTCATAGTTGACATGGCTGTGGGGCTTGACGCTGCGGAAATCCATTCCCTCATAGTATTCGATTTGGTACGCCTTGGGAAGCACCTGTCGGAGATTCCGCTTGGATGGGGCCATTGAAATCACCTGCTTTCAATAATGCTGAAGGGGGCAACCGTCCAGACCGCACAACTCCGCGCTTTTCCGCCACAATTCCGCCGCGTTTGCTTCGTCGTATGAGAGCGACGAGGACTCAGTCGTGCTGGTACTGCGGTCAAGGTATTTTCCGCTGACACCAGAGAAGGCGCCGCTGACCGCCAGCTCAGCCAGCGCGTCGGAGGATGTTTCCAGTGTGCCGTACCGCTCCGGCATGGTGAGTTTTACTGTCATAGCGCGGGTTTTCCCTTGTCCCGGGGCGAAATTTGTGTCCGCCATGTAGCCGGGGTTGAAGGCGTTTACGGTAATATGGGAACCTTTTCCTCGCAGTCTGCGATCCAACTCGTAAGTGAAGTAGAGGTTGCACAGCTTGGAATAGGAATACTTTTTACGATCTTCCCCTTTGGGATGGGCAAGAAGTTCCACACCGGGCCAATGAATTCCCCCCGGCGGGTCGTGCATATCGCTTGCTACATTAAAAATTCTTGCGTCACCTGCCAAAATGGGCAGGAGCAGGTTGGTCAGCAGGAAGTGTCCCAGATGGTTGGTGGCAAAGACCAGCTCAAAACCGTCCTCCGTGATCCCACTGTGCATGGGAGAGATCCCGGCGTTGTTGATCAGTACATCAATGGTCTCCCCCTGGGAAAGAATCTCCTGGGCAAAGCTGCGCACCGAGCGCAGAGACGAGGTGTCCAGCGGCATGGTGACAACATTTTGATTTCCGGTTTCTCCCACGATCGCCACTTTGGCCCGTTCTGCTTTCTCCATACTGCGGCAGGCGAGAATGATTTTGCAGTCTCCATGTTTTGCAATCTTTTTTGCGGTCTCAAATCCCAGTCCAGAATTTGCGCCGGTAATGATGATGGTTTTCATCCCATTTCCTCCAGTTTCTAATCTTCAAGGAGCCGTTTCAGCAGCCTGACCAATTGCTCCTTCTCGTCTCCGGCGAGCGTTTGGGTAAACGCTGCCTCCATGGCGTCCCCTGCCTGGTACAGCTCCGGCTTTCTGTCATACGCCTTTTCGGTCAGCGAGATCACCTTGCTCCGTGCGTCCTGGGGGTTGGTAGTCCGCAGAATCCATTGGTTCTTTTCCAGGTTTTGCAGGATGCCTGTAATGGTCGGGTTTGTCATCGCGCAGAACCGTTCCACATCGATCTGGCGGATGGTTCCCGGTTCCGCATCGTACAGAAGTTTGATGATCTTGTACTGCGTTAGCGTCAGATCATAGGGGGCAAGGATGGGGGCAGCCGTTTTATCCAGTTTTAGGGCGGCCTTTTTGACCAGAATTCCAAGTCCGTCTGTGTTCATATGTCCACATCGCTTTC
>CAZCFU010000317.1:0-2090 GCA_964498005.1 uncultured Oscillospiraceae bacterium
GTGCTGGTGAACATGGTGAAGAACGCCTTCATCGTGGTGGGCGTGCTGGCGGCCATGCTGATGCTCAACTACGCCCTCACGCTGATGATCCTGTGCTTTGTGCCCTTCCTAGTGCTGTTCACCGTCATCTTCCGCGTTTTCACCCGGAAGGTCCACCGTGTGGTGAAGGATCGCACCACCGACATCAACACCTTCCTGTCCGAAAACCTCTCCGGCATCAAGATCACCCAGATCTTCAACCAGGAAAAGCGGAAAATGGACGACTTCCTGGCCAAGAGCGACGAGCTGAAAAAGGCCAAGCAGAACCAGATCCTTGTGTTCGGCATCTTCCGGCCCATGGTGTATATGCTCTACATCTCCTCGGTGCTGTGCCTGCTCTACCTGGGCGGCAAGGGGTACATCAAGGATACCGTGTTTTTAGGGCAGGTCATGACCAGCAGCACCGTGGTGTCCTTCTATCTGTATATCTCCAAGTTCTTCAACCCCATCCAGACGCTGGCTGAGCAATTCAATCAGCTCCAGTCCGCCTTTGCCTCGGCGGAGAAGATCTTCACCGTCTTTGATATGGAACCCAAGGTGGTGGACGGCCCGGACGCCATGGAGCTGGACAGCATCCGGGGGGAGATCGAGTTCAAGGATGTGTGGTTTGCCTACGAGCCCGGCGAGTGGGTGCTCAAGGGGGTGTCCTTCCATGTGGAGGCCCGGCAGACCGCCGCCTTCGTGGGGGCCACCGGCTCGGGCAAGACCACCATTTTGTCCCTCATCTGCCGCAATTACGACATCCAGAAGGGCCAGATTTTGATCGACGGCATCGACATCCGAAAGATCAAGATCTCCTCCCTGCGGCGGCATTTCGGCCAGATGCTCCAGGATGTGTTCCTGTTCTCCGGCACCATCCGCAGCAACATCGTCCTCCGGGAGGAGGGCTTCACCGACGAGGAGATCTGGGACGCCTGCCGCTACGTCAACGCCGATTCCTTCATCGGCAAGCTGGACCGGGGGCTGGACGAGGAGGTCCGGGAGCGGGGCGGCAACTTCTCCGCCGGACAGCGGCAGCTTTTGAGCTTTGTGCGCACCATCCTGCACAAGCCCGCCGTCATGATCCTGGACGAGGCCACCGCCAACATCGACACCGAGACCGAGCTGCTCATTCAGGACTCGCTGGAGAAGATGCGCAACATCGGCACCATGCTCATCGTGGCCCACCGGCTGTCCACCATCCAGCACGCGGATCAGATCATCGTACTCTCCCACGGGGAGATTCTGGAATCCGGCACCCACCAGGAGCTGCTGGCCCAAAAGGGGCGGTACTACCAGCTCTATACCCTGCAATTCAACAAGCAGAAGCTGCTGGGGGCGTAGGGCGCCCGCATAAAGCGATTTTACGGCATGGCGCGAAAGAGGAGGACACGTCTCTGACGTGTCCTCCCTTTTTGGGTTTTGGCGGGTTTTGCCCGCGTTTAATCTTCCTTTTTATAATACTGCGCCTGGGCCTCCCAGAGCGACCGGTACTTGCCCTCAGCCTCCACCAGGCCGTCGTGGGTCCCCTGCTGGACCACCCGGCCCTGGTCGAACACGGCGATCTCGTCGCAGAACCGGCAGGAGGACAGCCGATGGCTGATATAAATGGCGGTCTTGTCCTCCACGATGTCGTTGAACTTGGTGTAGATCTCCGCCTCCGCCTCCGGGTCCAGGGCCGCTGTGGGCTCGTCCAGCACGATAAAGGGCGCGTCCTGGTACAGCACCCGGGCCAGGGCGATCTTCTGGGCCTCGCCGCCGGAGATCTCCACGCCGTCGTCCTCGAACTCCCGGTACAGGCAGGTGCCCAACCCCTTCGGCAGCTCGGCCAGCCGGGCCCCGAAACCCGCCTTGACCAGGCACTGCTCCGCCCGCTCCCGGTCGTAGTCCTCCGCCGCGGCCACGTTGGCCCCCAGGGGCTGGGCCAGCAGCCTGAAGTCCTGGAACACCACCGAGAACAGCGCCAGATAGTTGTCGTAGCGGTACTTACGGATGTCGATGCCGTTGAGCAGGATCTCCCCCTCGGTGGGGTCGTACAGGCGGCACAGCAGCTTGATGAAGGTGGTCTTGCC
>CAZCFU010000318.1:0-2088 GCA_964498005.1 uncultured Oscillospiraceae bacterium
TCAAGCCGGAGACGGCCTATTATATCAACTCCATGCTCACCAACGTGGTCACCTCCGGCACCGGCACCGGGGCCCGCATCGCCGGCCAGACCGTGGCGGGCAAGACGGGCACCACCAACGACACGTATGATTACTGGTTCTGCGGCTACACCAACTATTACACCGCCGCGGTGTGGACGGGCTATCCCAACAGCGAGGTCATCAATTACAATCACTTTAACCCCGGGGTCCCCCTGTGGCAGAAGGTGATGACCATCCTCCATGAGGACAAGGAAAACGCGGCTTTCGATGTACCCGGCACGCTGAACACCTACTCCATCTGTCTCGACTGCGGCAAGCAGGCCACCCCCGACTGCGCGCTGGACGTCCGGGGCAGCCGGGCCCAGACCTTCCGCCTGTTCGCCGCCGACGCGCCCGCCGGCTTCTGCGAGTGCCACAAGCCGGTGGAGATCTGCGTGGACAGCCCCATCCTGGACAGCAGCGGCGTGCCCAGCGGCCGCTATCACCTGGCCGGGGAGTTCTGTCCGGAGGAGAGCGTCAAGACGGTCACCATGGTGGAGTATGAGCGGGAGCTGGCCAAGCCCGGTCTGGCGATCGGGGACGCCGACGCCCTGCTGAACTGGTACGAGCTGCTCCCGGAGGAGTTCCGGTACTGCGATGTTCACAACACGGCCGAGCCGCCCGAGCCTCCGGAGCCCCCCGAATCGCCTGGGCCGGGGCCTGAGCCCGGGACGTCTGAAGAGCCCACCTGGCCGCCGGTGGAGTCCTACGAGCCCTTTATCCCGCCCATCTGGGAGCCCACTCCCACACCCACGGTAGAGCCGTGGGAGCCCGGTGTGGATCCCGCCCTGCCGTCCGAGGATCCCTATATTCCGGCGGACGATTGGTGGAATGCGATCACCCCATAGGGATCGGGAACCGGATCAATCAACAGCGGACCGCCCGGCGGCTTTGCCGTCGGGCGGTCTTTTGCGCTCCGAGGAGGCTGTATTGCTTCATTCCGCTAAAGAAACGGGCGCGGGGCAAACAAGGTTTGGTGAAAAAGCAGGGACGATGGCGATTGCCAACGGCTCAAAGATGTGATATATTCTTAAGAAGTTCAAAATGAGTGACTTTTTTCAGTGAGAGGGCCAAAATGACCGGGCTGCGGACAGGGCCCAGAGGAAGGAATGACCATATCATGGTAAATGTGGCAATATTGGGCTTCGGCACCGTGGGCTCCGGCGTGGCCGAGGTGCTCACCGGGCATGAGAGCAGCATCGAACGCAAGGCGGACGGATTGATCCGGCTGAAATATATCCTGGATGTGCGGGACTTCCCCGACAGCCCCTTCGCGGACCGGTTTGTGAAGGACTTCGCTGTCATCGAGAACGACCCCGAGGTGGACATCGTGGTGGAGACCATCGGCGGGGCCAGGGTGGCCCTGGACTTTACCCGCCGCGCCTTGGAGGCGGGCAAGAGCGTGGTCACCTCCAACAAGGAGCTGGTGGCCACCTGCGGGTACGAGCTGACCCAGCTTGCCAAGGAAAAGGGCGTGTGCTACCTCTTCGAGGCCAGCGTGGGCGGCGGCATCCCCATCATCCGGCCCCTGTCCCAGTGTCTGGCGGCCAATGAGATCCTGGAGATCTACGGCATCCTGAACGGCACCACCAACTATATCCTCACCCGGATGATCCGGGCGGGGCTCACCTTTGACGCGGCGCTGAAGGAGGCCCAGGACAACGGCTACGCGGAGCGGGATCCCTCCGCCGACGTGGAGGGCCATGACGCCTGCCGGAAGATCTGCATTTTGGCGGACATCGCCTTTGGCCGGCACATCAGCCCCGACCAGGTGCCCACGGAGGGCATCACCGGCGTGACCCTGGCGGACGTGGACTACGCCGAGAGCGCGGGCAAGAAGATCAAGCTGCTGGGCAGGGCGATCCACGGGGAGGACGGCAAGGTGTGCGCCTATGTGGCCCCCCATCTGGTGGACCAGTCCGACCCGCTGGCCGGGGTGGAGGACGTGTTCAACGCCATCTCCGTCCGGGGCGACGCCATCGGCGACGTGATGTTCTACGGCCGGGGCGCGGGCAAGCTGCCCACCGC
>CAZCFU010000319.1:0-2062 GCA_964498005.1 uncultured Oscillospiraceae bacterium
CTTGACCTTAGTCCTGGGTGGGTTGGGCCAGCTGGTCGTCAATGGCGGCCAGGATGGCGGCCTCTGCCTCGGCCACCGTGCCCTTGACGGTGCAGCCGGAAGCGGCTTTGTGCCCGCCGCCGCCCAGCCGGGCGCACACCCGGGTGGCGTTGAGCAGGTCGGCTTTGGTGCGCACGGAGATGCGGCACTCGCCGCCCTCGTGCTCCCGGATGGTGGCGGTGTGGAGCACCCCCTCGATCTGGCCCAGGAACGCCGCCAGATCGTCGGTGTCCTCCGAGGTGGCCCCGGCTTCGTCCATCATGGCCAGGGAGATGGGGGCCACCGCCACCGTGCCGCCGTGGTACAGGTGCATATTCCGCAAAATCAGGCTCTCCAGCTTCATCCGGCGCATGGATTTGGTGCGGAAATGCCGCTTGTTCAGCGCCTTAAAGTCAATGCCCTGTTCCATCAGCGCCGCCGCCACCTTGTGGGTGTGGGGGGTGGTGTTGGCGTAGACGAAGCAGCCGCAGTCGGTGGACACCGCCACGTACAGCGGGGCGGCGATGTCCCCGTCCATCACGCCCAGCTCATTGCAGATCTTCCAGATGATCTCCCCACAGGCGGCCTTGTCCGCTTCCAGACAGGTCTCTTTGGCGAAGAACTCCTGGGAGGGGTGGTGGTCGATGGCCAGGTCGATGCGATCTTGATAGGGCAGCGCATTGTTCGGCAGCAGCCCCAGGGCGGCGATATCCGTGCTGACCACCGTGTCCGGCTCAAACCCCTCGGGGGCGGTGAGGCCGTCCAGGTAGCCCGCCAGCAGGGTGGTGGCGTCCTCATTGGGCAGGATGTGGGCGGTCTTGCCCAGCTTTCGAAGGGCGCGGCACAGTCCGGCGGCGCAGCCGATGGTGTCGCCGTCGGGGCGCTTATGGGTCAAAATCAGGTAATTGTCGTGGGCCTTCAAAAATTCAGCCGCTTCCCGGTAGTCCATGGCTCAGTCCTCCTCATCCAAAATGATGTGGGCGTTGGCCGGGTTTGCGGGCTTGACTACCTCCGGGTTGCGCAGCATATCCAGAATGTGGGCGCCCTTGTCGATGGAGTCATCCCGCACAAAGGACAGCTCCGGGGTGTTGCGCAGGTTCAGCGCCCTGCCCAGCTCCCGGCGGAGGTAGCCCGTGGCGGACTTCAACCCCTTCAGCGCCTGGGCGGAGGCGGACTTGTCCAGAACGCTGACGTAAATTTTGGCGTATTTCAAATCGGGGGTGGTCTCCACGGCGGTGACGCTCACCATGCCCGCGTCCGCCACCCGGGGGTCCTTCACGGTGCGGATGAGGGAGGACATCTCCCGCTGAATTTCTTCGTTGATGCGTCCGATGCGATTGCTTGGCATAGTTGCTCCTTTCCGGGGCGTAAAAATCCCCGAACGGTCAGATTTCTACGGTAAGGCAGACCTGGCAGATCAGATCATCATATTCTCCGGTGAGGTCCGGTTCATGCTGGATTTCATACAGCATTCCCAATGTGTCCAGATCGAATTCCGACAGGCGGCCTCGGTAGCGGTGGACTCTGCCGCCGCCCAGCCCAACCCAAAGGGACCACAGCTCCACTTCTTCACCAAGGGAGAAGTTGTCACGCAGATAGGCCAGCAGGCGGTTCAAATGTCCTCGGCACGGATAAAAGTTCAATTCGTATTGAAAGGGCTTCATCTCAAGCCCCAAATCATCCACACTGTCGCGGTAGTACTCGTGAGGAGCTACCATGCAGATTTCGTCATCCAAGATCGCCGGCCTGTTGTTGATGACAAATATAGTGTTCTCCTTCACTTGCTCCCACCCAGTGCAGGGCAGTTCCTTATCGGCGGCGATGAGATTGACGTGGCTCATGGCGCGCTCCTTTCCCGTGAAAACGGGGCGGGCGAAGCCGCCCGCCCCTGCGAATTACACTTCGATCTGCTCCATCACGAAGGCCTCGATGATGTCGCCCTCCTTAATATCGCTGTACTTCTCAATCCCGATGCCGCACTCGTAGCCGCGGGCGACCTCCTTCACGCTGTCCTTGAAGCGCTGGAGGGAGTTCATCACGCCCT
>CAZCFU010000320.1:0-2054 GCA_964498005.1 uncultured Oscillospiraceae bacterium
GTGAGGGGACAGCCGATGTGGGCCATGTGGACCCGGATCTGATGGGTACGGCCCGTCTCCAGCTCCAGCTCCACCAACGAGCGGGAGCCGCAGGCTTGCAGGACTTTGTAGCGGGTACGGGCAGGCTTGCCGTCTGGCCGCACCTGCCGGGCGGTCAGGGAGCCCTCCGCCTGTCCGATGGGAGCGTCCACCGCACCAGCCGGTTCAGGGGGCGCTCCGTCGCACACCGCCAGATAGACCCGCCGGAAATCCCCGGTGTGGAGCTGGTTTTTCAGCTTTTCCTGGCCGTGGGCGTGCTTGGCGATGACTACCAGTCCCGAGGTGCCCTTGTCCAGCCGGTGGACGGGGTGGAAGTCGGACTCGTCGCCGGCTTGGGCGTAGTGCCACATTAAATAATTGCCCAGGGTGTCGTCAAAGTGGCCGTGTCCGGGGTGGACCAGCACCCCCGGGGCTTTGTTGACCACGATCAGGTCGGCGTCCTCGTATATGATGTCCAGCGGGCCCTCCGCCGGGACGACCCCGGACGTGGGAACCGGGTCTGTCAGCCGGACGGACAGCGTCTGGCCCTCGCGCACCCGGACGCGGACGTGTACCCGTATGCCGTCCAGGGTGATGCCGTCCTCCAGCCACTTCACCCGCCGCAGCACGGTGCCGGACAGGCCCAGATGCCGCCGCAGGAGGGTGTTGACCTCCAGGCCCGCCAGCTCGGGGGTGATTTTCAGGGTAAGATACCGGGCGCTCACAGCTTTTTGGACAGGTAGATGTTGGCCAGCAGCCAGACGATGGAGTATACCGCTACCACGCCCAGCACCGCCCTGGCCGCGGCCATGCTCACCGCCACCAGCACGAACATGGAAGCGGCGGAGGCAAAAAAGGTAAACATCCCGGCGAATTGGAATGCCTGATTCATGATGGCTTTTTCCCGCTCGTCCTGCTCCTGGATCTTGGCCTTTTTCCGGGCCTCCGGGTGGGTGAGCAGGTACTGCATCCGTACCAGGAGGAACACCGACCCGATGCAGATACCGCTGGCCCCGCCCAGGTAGAAGCCTCGGGCGAAGTCGGGCAGCGCGTCACTGCCGTCGATCAGCAGGAAATAGCAGATGATGCCGGTGAGCCCCACCGCCAGCAGGCCGAAGGCCAGCAGACGGCGGCGGCGCAGGGAGCGCTCGTAGTCCGAGGTGTCGAATAGACGCATTAACATGGTGGTCCCCCCTTATTCGGCGCTGCGGCTTAGCAGCCGCAGCTTGAAGGCGTGGAAGCGGTCGAACATGGGCCGGGTCTTGGGCGAGCCGTACAGCATCCCGAGGAGCACCAGGCCGCAGGCCGCGCCGGACAGGAAATGGGCGGCGGTGGCCACAGGGCCCTGGAGCTCCAGCACGTGGCGGATGAAAACGCTGATCCACAGCAGGGTCATGCCGATGACAAAGGCGGGGTTCTTTTCAAAATTGCAGTTGCGCTTCATGATCGTTCCTCCTCAAGTCAGTATTTACGCTCCAGATACCACTGGATCCCCTCCAGGACCATCCGGCGGCCCAGGAGGAACCAATAGGGGATATCGTGGAGTAGGGTTGGGTCCACATAGGCGAGCCACAGGACGGAGGCAGCAACCAGCACCACGTCCTCCACCCGCCCGCAGTACCAGGCGGCCCGGCCGCGGATCATCTGATAACGCTCGTCCTGGGCCTCACAGTCCGCGTCCCGCCGTTCTTCCGGCGGCAGCTCCCGGTACTGCTCCCGCCGGAAGAAGCAGAACACCAGGATGAGGATGCCGCCGAGGAACAGTCCGCCGGACAGCCGCTCCCGCAGGATGGCGGGTACAGCGGGCAGTCCCACCAGGATCCCGGCGATCACCAGTGCGCCGCCTGCGAGCCACATCCATTTGGAGGGTTTTCGTACGGATGACCTCATGACTCTTCCTCCTCAAATAAGAAAATGTCCTCAATGGTGGCCTCGAAGTATTTCGCGATCTTATGGGCCAGCAGGAGGGAGGCGTTGTACCGCCCGCTCTCCAGCGAGATGATGGTCTGCCGGGTGACAGCCACCGCCTCCGCCAG
>CAZCFU010000321.1:0-2052 GCA_964498005.1 uncultured Oscillospiraceae bacterium
TGACGCCGATGCACTTGGAGCCGTAGAAGCTCAGCAGCTGGTTGTCCTTGCCGTCAATATTGAAAGTGGGGATCACGGCCATGCCCATGTCGTCGCCCAGGGCGTCATGGTACAGGTTGTAGTTCCAGGAACCGTCCCACCAAGCGCCCAGGCGGTGGTCGGCGATCAGCTCGGAAACGGCGATCTCGCCGTCATAGGCGCACTTGGTGTTGCCGATCAGGTCGATGAGGTAGTTGGTGACGGCCAGGCCGGTGGCGCTGTTCCAGTCGCAGCCGGCGGACAGATCGCTGCCGTTGGGGCCGAACACGGACAGGCCGGCGCCGTAGTACCACGCGCCCAGCTTCCAGCCGCCGGCGGACTCGAAGTAGAAGTTATAAGCGTTGTCGGGGACCTCGGCGCTCATGATGCCTTCCATGGTCTTGATCTGGTCCTCGTTCAGCAGGGTCTTGTCATAGAACATGAAGAAGGTGTTGTGGGTGAAGGGGATGGCGTAGAGCTTGCCGTCCAGCTTGGCGGTATCGACAACGGCGGGGGCCATGTTGTTCTCGACCATCTCGGCGGTGGGGCCGCCCAGCTGGGCGATGGCGCCGGCGTTCACCAGGTCGGGCAATTGGTCACTGGAGAAGAAATACACGTCGGCCGCGGCTTCCACGTCGCGCAGCACGCTCTCCTGGCAGGTGTCCTCACCCACGGCGGTGGTGTCCCAGTTGATGTTCCACTCGGGATGCTCGGCCTGGAAGGCCTCCTGCTGCTGGGCCATGATGCCGGTGTCGATCTGGTTGGAGGGGCACCACACCTTCAGGGTGATGTCGGTGACCTCGCCGCTGCTGTTGCCGCCGTCGGGGTTGTCATTGGCGTTGCCGGGGTTGTCGGTGGTCTTGTTGCCGCAGCCGGCCAGAAGGCTCAGGGACAGGGCGCCGGCCAGGAACATGGCTAAAGTTTTTCTTTTCATCAATTTGTCCTCCTTTTTGTACTCACTTTGTTTCGCAAAGTTTCGAAAAGGCCGGTTTTCATGAGCGATGTGGTATACCACATCGCTGAAAAAGCCATGGCTTTTTCAGCTGATCCATATTTCACGACAGAACAAAAATGAAAGCTGGCGCGGACGAAGCTTTGTTTCGCAAAGTTTTGCTAAAGATAAATTAGCACAACTTCCGGCGATTGTCAAGGAAGATTTCCACTGAACTGGCGTGCAGCCGCCAAAAATTTATCCGCTTTTTTATGCAAAATGTCAAAAACGCTGTGTGGAAGAACAGCGGTTTGCGAAACTTGCTCAGGCAATGATTTCGATTGAGGGCCTGCGGCGGAAAAATTCCGCGTCGAGCGGCAAAAAAGTTTCGAAACGAACTTGATTTTTTGTAATAATGTGGTACAATATTCACAAGCGCCATATCCGTATTCTGTATCGTTCTGTGGGAGGTTGTCTATGGTTACCCTTAACGACATTGCCGCCAGGCTGGGTATATCGAAAAGTACCGTATCCAAAGGGTTGAGCAACGCTTCGGATGTCAGTGAGGAGCTGCGCAAAAAAATTATAGAAACCGCCGCGGAGATGGGGTATTCCGGCAGACGGACCTCAAAAAAGCTCTGCATTATGATCGAGAACATGGGGTATAAGGATCCCAACCAGTTCGGCTACGACCTCATCGCGGGCTTTCAGGAGATGGCCCGGCCGGAGGGGTGGACGGTGGACGTGGTGCCCCTGACCGAGGAGTACCAGCGCGCGGTGACCTACCGGGAGGCCGTGGCCAAGGGGGGCTGGCAGGGGGCGTTCCTGCTGGGCTTCTCCCTGCTGGATCCCTGGATGGAGGAGTTCAAAACCGCCCGGATCCCCACCGTCCTGTATGATAACTATATTAAGGAGAATCCCTTCATAGCCTCGGTGGGGTGCGACAACGCCGGCGGGCTGAAGGCGGCGGTCAAGCACCTCTACGGCCTGGGCCACCGGCGCATCGGGCTGCTGTCCGGCCCGCTGGACTCCTACATTGTGAAAGAGCGCTACAACGCCTATCTGGGCGCGCTGGAGGAGTGCGGCCTGCCGGTGGACGAGGA
>CAZCFU010000322.1:0-2045 GCA_964498005.1 uncultured Oscillospiraceae bacterium
TGAAGATCCGCCGGGGCGTGATGTCCCGGCACAGCATCAGCGCGCCGCTGCACATAAAAAATAGCGGCACCGCGGGCCGGACGGGGGCTCCCCACAGCAGGGCGCTCCACCAGTCGAACGTGCCCGGGGCCCGGGTCAGGCCGCTGGCGGCGGTATGGATGACCAGCACAAATAGAATGGCCAGCGACCGCGCCACATCCAGCCCCGGATCCCTGGTTTTTCCTTCCATGACGTTCCCTCCTTGAGATAAAAAACACCCCGAGCCGGTCTGGCTCAGGGCGAACAAAACCGTCCGCGGTCCCACCTGAATTCGGGCATTGCCCGCGCTCTTGCCCGGTAACGGCGGGAGCCGCCGGGCCATTTCCTGCCCGGGCTCGGGAGCGCCTTCCCGCCGCGCCTTCGGGGGATTTCCACCAACCATCCTCTCTCTGATGTCCCGGCGCGGGGTACTGTTCTCCGTCATCGTTTTGTGTTTTCTCATTGTATGCCGGTTTTTTCATTGTGTCAAGAGGAAACTGGGGAAATTTTCAGCCGGACAGATGGGGAAACGGGGCCTGCCCATACGTTGCATCACAGAGAAAACTTTGTTATAATAAAAGTACACTATTCAGAGGAGGAGCTTTTATGACCGGTCTGATACCAAAAGGTGAGGAGCCTGTTCCGGCCACTGCTGCGCCAGACGAATCAGGCCAACTGCTTAACACGTTAGAGCAGGAATATAACATCTCGCTTCTGCCTACTGATTTGGCGGCGATTCAAGAATTGGGATTTGAATTGCTGCCGCAGGATGGACTTGCCCATATGTCCGGGGCGCTTCAGCAGCTCCCGGGTCTTTTACATGGGAGGAATCTGCAAAATACTTATCAGGAAACCTATGCCGAGGCATACCGGCTTTTGATCCCTGAGGGGTGCAGCAATGACTCCAAGATGAAAATCACAAAACTAGCGGAGGAATTTGGCCCTGACGCCGAAAGCATGGAGTTCATCGGGCCGGATGGCAAAGTAAAGCGCCATGGCGGGGTTCAGAAAATTGACCCTCCGGATGTCAGGGCGCAGCAGATCGCGTATCTGGCGTTTTCGGCGGCGTCGGTGGCCACCAGCCAGTATTTTTTATACCGGATTGATAGAAAGCTTGAGGCAATTGAGGACACGATTTCCGATATTCGTCAATTTTTGGAACTGGATAAGCAGACGACGCTGCAGGGTTACTATGAATACTTGTCCGACCGCTATTCCAGGCTGAATTCCATTATGGCGGATGATAAGCTGCTGCAAGCAACGCTCCAGCAAATACAAGCAATCAATGCAGATACACTGGGATCTATCCAATTTTACCGTCAAAAGGTTCAAAATGAATTGACATCGATCAAGGAGAAAATAGAAAAGCAGCCAAAACGGGCACAGGAACTGATTGAACAGGCGAAAGCGAGCTTATCCGCCTACGGGTTTGCTTTATTTGTACATGAATTGACCTTGGTACTTGAAATCCTTTTGACGCAGCCCGCCGCAAACAGCGATTTGAAACAAATCCGGAAAAAGCTGTCGGAACAAATTTCCGAATATGAACAAGTCTGTCAGTCGTATAAGCAGATTATCCATAGCTATGGTTGGCATAAAGGCGGGTTTTTGTCAGATGCGGGGTGGGTGCTGGGTATTTGGACTGCTGCTATGCTGGAGATACCTGAAAAATATAAAAAGCCATTGCTTGATCCACTTTCCAAGAAAATAGCTGCTGTAAGAGACGCAGAAGCCCTCTACGCGCTCCCAGAGCAGATGCAGCCAGGAGAACTAAACAGGATCGCCGACAGCATCGGCGAACTGGACAAGCTGTACCACGGCCCCATCGAGCTGGCGGTGTCCGGAGATCAAATCTATTTCCGACCGCTCCATGAGGCCGATCCCGCCGCGGAGGAAGAGCAAACGGGCTGAAAGCGGCCTTGCCGCACGGGAAAATCAAGCCTGGCAAAGCCGCCGAAAAAGTACCCCCGGTTTTATACTTTTTTCATTTCCTTTTTTCTCAGGTTATGTTATACTATAGGGTGAAT
>CAZCFU010000323.1:0-2045 GCA_964498005.1 uncultured Oscillospiraceae bacterium
GGGTACTCGAAGCGCTTCACCTCGTCCCACAGGCTGTCCACCTCCCGGGTGCAGTGGGCGCGGGACTCCTGGATGGTGGGCACCTGGTACACCAGCTTGCCGCCCTTGAAAATGGGCACCAGCAGGGGCCGGACGGTGAAGTCGGTGACGGTCTTGCGCTTCCAGGTGGCCTCGGGGTCAAACAGCTCCAGGGGTTGGGTGAAGTCGGGCTCCTCGTCGTGGACGCAGATATAGTCGGCAATGGCCTTGCCGGTGGCGTTTTCGAACAGACGGTATACCTTTTTGAAGTGGGGGATGGTGACCTTCCCGGCGTTTTCGCTGATCTTGATCTTGGGGGTGACGGTGCCGTCGTCCTCCTCAATGGCGGCCAGCTTGTACACCCCGCCGAACACTGGCTCGCTCTTGGAGGTGATGAGCCGCTCGCCCACGCCGAAGGCGTCGATGCGGGCCCCCTGGGTGATAAGATCCCGGATGATATACTCGTCCAGGGAGTTGGAGGCCACGATCTTGATGCCGGGCAGGCCGGCGTTGTCCAGCATGGCCCGGGCCTTTTTGGACAGATAGGTCAAATCGCCGGAGTCGATGCGGATGCCGCCGCTGGTGATGCCCAGCTCCCGGAACACCTTGATGGCGTTGGGCACGCCGGAGTGGAGGACGTTGTAGGTGTCCACCAGCAGGGTGGCGGCGGTGGGGTAGACCTCACAATAGGTCTTGAAAGCGGTGTATTCGTCGGGGAACATCTGCACCCAGGAGTGGGCCATGGTGCCGGTGGCGGGGGTGCCGAACATCTCGTCCGCCATGGCGCAGGCGGTGCCGCCCGCCCCGGCGATGTAGCTGGCCCGGGCGCCCAGCAGGGCGCCGTCCGACCCCTGGGCCCGGCGGGAGCCGAATTCGGACACCGGGCGGCCCCCGGCGGCCCGGACGATGCGGTTGGACTTGGTGGCGATGAGGGACTGGTGGTTCAGGGCCAGCAGCAGATAGGTCTCGATGAACTGGGCCTCAATGGCCGGGGCGCGGACGGTGAGGATGGGCTCCCGGGGGAAGATGGGCGTGCCCTCGGGGACGGCCCAGATGTCGCCGGTGAAGCGGAAGTCCCGCAGATAGTCCAAAAACTCGGGGGCAAAGCAGCCCTTTCCCCGCAGATACTCGATGTCCTCCTCGTCAAAGCGGAGGTTCTGGATGTATTGGATGACCTGCTCCAGCCCGGCGGCGATGGCGAAGCCGCCCCCGTCCGGGACATTGCGGAAAAACACGTCGAAGTAGCAGACGCGGTCCTTCAGACCGGTCTGGAAATAGCCGTTGCCCATGGTCAGCTCATAGAAGTCGAAGAGCATGGTGTAATTGACGTCGTGCGTCATTGGGGAATCCCTCCCTGTCGTTATTGAGACCCATTATATGCTGTCCTCATCGTAAAAGCAATCATAAAATTGTCCGGCGGCCTAGGGCCGCCGGACAATTTTTTAGCTGCGAGTGAACGGCGCCATGTCCAGACGGATGAAGTAATCCCGTCCGTGGCGGCACACCGGGCACGCCTGGGGCGCCAGGGACGCCTTGATGATCTCTCCGCAGTTGAGGCACATCCACAGGGTCTCCCCTTCGCTGTTGAACAGCTTTTCCTGCTCCAGCAGGTCGGCAAACAGGCCAAAGCGGTCGCCGTGGGTCTTTTCGATCTGGGCGATGAGCTCGAACTGCCCGCCGATCAGGTCGAAGCCCTCCTTGTGGGCGATCTCCGCGAAGGCGGCGTAGTCGTGCTCGAACTCCTGGTACTCGTTGTGCCGGGCGGCTTTTAGGAGGTCGATGGTTTTGTCGGACAGGTCGATGGGATAGTTGCCGTCGATGGTGATGTTCTGCCCCGCGGAGGGCAGCAGCAGGTCGTAAAACACCTTGGCGTGGGCCAGCTCCTGGTTTGCGGTGAACTCGAACACCCGGGCCACCACTTCCAGCTTCTCCTTGCGGGCGGCGGAGGCGGCGATGGTGTAGCGGTTGCGGGCCTGGCTCTCCCCGGCAAAGGAGCGCATCAGGTTTTCCCGGGTGCGGCTGTCCAT
>CAZCFU010000324.1:0-2038 GCA_964498005.1 uncultured Oscillospiraceae bacterium
ACGGCGGCCAGCCGTCCCGCTCTCGCGGGCCGCTCCCGGGCGAACCAAGGGACACGCACCAAGGCGGCTCTCAGCCGGTGACCGCCTCTCTCTGGGTAGTGGTAAAACTCCCTATTTTCCCGTTCCTCGCATTTGCTTTTCCTTTTATATCACAATAAAGGTTGAAATGCAAGAGGGAAAACACTGATTTATCGGATTCTCCCCGCCGGAGGCGGGGAGAATTCTATCTCAGCATATAATATGGCCGAAATGCAAGAGGGAAAACGTTGATTTATTGGATTCTCCCCGCCGGAGGCGGGGAGAATCCAATAAATCAGTATATAATATGGTTGAAATGCAAGGGGGAAAACATTATAATGTTGAGAAAATGAAGGGGGCCAGCCGTATGAACCTGTACACCGCCGCACGGATGAAGGAGATCGACCGCATCGCCATCGAGGAGCGGGGCATCCCGTCCACGGCGCTGATGGAGAACGCCGCCCGTGCGCTGGTGCGGGAGGTGCGCTCCCTGCCCATCCCCGGGCCGGGGCTGGACGATCCCATCGGCTGGATCACCGAGGACGGACACGTCCCCACTCCGGAGGAGCAGGCGGAGTTCTGGGCCATGCGGCGGCGCTCGGCCATCGTGTGGTGCGGCCCCGGCAACAACGGCGGGGACGGCGTGGCCGCCGCCCGGTTCCTTTTGGAGGCGGGCTGGCGGGTGAAGTGCGTCTTGGTGGGCGACCGGGCCAAGATGACCGACGACTGCCGGTCAATGGAGCGCCGCCTGGCGGAGGCTGGGGGAATGCTGGAGGATTTTGACCGGTCGAATGAGGAGCAGTATATCGGCTACGACGTGGCCATCGACGCGCTGTTCGGCGTGGGCCTTGCCCGCGGCCTGGAGGGCGACGCGGCCCTGGCGGCCGGTCTGACCCGGCGGGGGACGGGCTGGGTGGTGTCGGCAGACGTGCCCAGCGGCATCCACGCCGACACTGGCGACGTGATGGGCACGGCGGTGAAAGCGGACGTGACCGTCACCTTCTCCCGGGGGAAGCCGGGGCTGTTCGTGGGCAAAGGCGCGGTGTACAGTGGCCGGATAGTGGTGGCCGACATCGGCATCCCCGAGGACCTGTACCCGGATGACGGGTGCAGGGATATGCTGGTGGAACGGGAGGATATCCTGCTCCCCCGCCGCCCGGTGGACGGCCACAAGGGGGACTTCGGCAAGCTGTTCATCCTGGCCGGAAGCCGGGGGTATACCGGCGCGGCGGCGCTGTGCGCCCGCGCGGCAGTACGGGGCGGCGCGGGGCTGGTGACGCTGGCCGTGCCGGAGGACGTCTATCCCATCATGGCGGTGAAATGCGATGAGGCCATGGTGTGGCCCTGGCCCGAGGACGACGCGGAGCTGGTGGAAAGGGCGAAGAGCTGCGACGCCGCCGTCATCGGCCCCGGCCTGGGCCAAGGGGAGCGGGCGAAAAAACTGGTTCTCAAGCTGATGAAAGAGCTGACCTGCCCTGTAATTCTGGACGCGGACGGTCTAAATATTATTTCCAAACATATAGATGTGTTGGACAAACGGGAGGGCCTGACCATCCTCACCCCCCACGACGGGGAGTTCTCCCGGCTGTCAGGCGGGGGGCTGCCCATCCAGAATCGGCTGGGGACAGCGTGGGATTTCGCCCTGGCCCACCGCTGTACCCTGGTGCTCAAGGGACACCGCACCATCACGGCCTGTCCTCCCTGGGGCTGCTTCATCAACCCCACCGGCAACCCCGGTATGGCAAAGGGCGGCAGCGGCGATGCGCTGGCGGGACTGGCGGGGGCGCTGACGGTGCAGGGCGCTCCAAATCCACTGGCGGCGGTATGGCTCCACGGCAGGGCCGGCGATCTGGCAGCGGAGGACAAGGGGGAGTACGGCATGACCCCCTCCGACCTGATCGAGCAGATACCCTACGCAATCAAAGAACTACTGATTTAGACAAGGAGGAATCGAAAGGTGCGCAAGGCGCTGTCTTGTGTACTGATGATGACCCTGCTGCTGTCCGGCTGCAAGGCCGGG
>CAZCFU010000325.1:0-2024 GCA_964498005.1 uncultured Oscillospiraceae bacterium
GCCGCCGACATCACCTACGGCACCAACAACGAGTTCGGCTTCGACTACCTCCGGGACAACATGGCCATCTACTCTTCCGAGCTGGTGCAGCGGGGCCATGTGTTCGCCATCGTGGACGAGGTGGACTCCATCCTCATCGACGAGGCCCGCACCCCGCTGATCATCTCCGGCCAGGGCGAGCAGTCCACCCAGCTCTACCAGCTGGCGGACAGCTTCGTGGCCCGCCTCAAGTGCAAGCGGGTCAAGACGGTGGACGCCAAGGAGGAAGAGGACACCTCCGACGACGCGGACTACATCGTGGACGAGAAGGCCCGCACCGCCACCCTCACCGCCAGGGGCATTGAGAAGGCGGAGCAGGCGTTCAACATCGAGAACCTGTCCGACCCGGAGAACACCACCCTGTCCCACCACATCAACCAGGCCATCAAGGCCCGGGGCGTGATGAAGCGGGACATCGACTACGTGGTGAAGGACGGCGAGGTCATCATCGTGGACGAGTTCACCGGCCGCCTGATGTACGGCCGGCGGTACAACGAGGGCCTGCACCAGGCCATCGAGGCCAAGGAGCACGTCACCGTGGCCCGGGAGTCCAAGACGCTGGCCACCATCACCTTCCAGAACTACTTCCGCCTGTACGACAAGCTGTCCGGCATGACCGGCACCGCCATGACCGAGGAGGAGGAGTTCGGCACCATCTACAGCCTGGACATTGTGGAAATCCCCACCAACCGGCCCATGATCCGCGAGGACCATTCCGACGTGGTGTACAAGACCAAGGAGGGCAAGTACCGCGCCCTGGTGGAGCAGATCAAGGCCTGCCACGCCAAGGGCCAGCCGGTGCTGGTGGGCACTGTGTCCATCGAGATTTCCGAACTGGTGAGCAAGATGCTTACCCGAGCGGGCATCAAGCACAACGTCCTGAACGCCAAGCACCACGAGAAGGAAGCGGAGATCGTAGCCCAGGCGGGCCGGTTCGGGGCGGTCACCGTGGCCACCAACATGGCGGGCCGCGGCACCGACATCATGCTGGGCGGCAACGCCGAGTTCATGGCCAAGGCTCAGCTGCGTAAGCAGGGGATGAGCGACGAGCTGCTGGCCGAGGCCAACGGCCACGCGGAGACGGACGACCAGGAGATCCTGGACGCCCGGAAGCTCTTTGCCGAGACGGAGGCCAAATTCAAAGCTGAGATCCAGGCCGAGGCCGATAAGGTCCGGGAGGCGGGCGGCCTCTATATCCTGGGCACCGAGCGCCACGAGTCCCGCCGCATCGATAACCAGCTGCGGGGCCGCGCCGGCCGTCAGGGCGACCCGGGCGAGAGCCGGTTCTTCCTCTCCCTGGAGGACGACATCCTGCGGCTGTTCGGCTCCGAGCGCGTCCAGGGCATGATGGAGCGGCTGGGCGTGGACGACGACACCCCGCTGGATCAGAAGATGCTGTCCGGCGCCATTGAGAACGCCCAGAAGCAGGTGGAGTCCCGGAACTTCCAGACCCGTAAGAACGTGCTGGAGTACGACGACGTGATGAACACCCAGCGCGAGGTCATTTACAAGCAGCGCCGCCAGGTGCTGGACGGCGAGGATATCCACGCCGCCATCGAGAATATGCTGACCGGCACCGTGACCAACCTGGTGTCCGGCCACGCGGGCGAACAGGCCCACCTCAGCGGGGAGGACTTCCAGGCGGCCACCGCCCATCTGTCCGGGTCGGTGTTCACCCCGGCCCAGCTGGCCAGATTCCAGGAGGAGGCCGAGACCCTCTCCGCCAGCAAGCTGTCCGACGAGATGCTGGCCACCGCCCGGGACAACTACGCCCAGCGGGAGCAGGTCATCGAGCAGGCCATGGCGGGCCGGATGGAGCCCGGCAGATCCGCCATGCGGGAGCTGGAGCGGGTCATCCTGCTGCGGGTGGTGGACGAGTACTGGATGGACCACATCGACGCCATGACCGAGCTGCGCCAGGGCATCGGCCTGCGGGCCTACGGCCAGTCCGACCCGGTGGTGGAGTATAAGCGGGAAGGCTTCGA
>CAZCFU010000326.1:0-2017 GCA_964498005.1 uncultured Oscillospiraceae bacterium
TGTGACTCCGCTTATAGTAGACAATTTGTTAACAGATATGTCCCGTTCTTGGCATAGCTGTAGAATTCGTTCTTTTACCACGATGCCGACTGTCATAGGCCATCCCTCACTTTCCTAACTATAGGGTAGCCAAATGCATCTTGCAAAGTTACCCCTTTTGAGTTAAAATAACTCAAAAGGGGTAACCTGTATTTGTGAGAGCGAGGACAAACCATGGATGATGAACTGCTTGACCTGTTGGCCCGCGAGCTGGGTGAGGTACATTACTGGGAGCAGGAGTGCCCTGGTGTGTACTACTTGAGCATACGGCCCACAATCGGGAACGGTGGGGAATTCTATGTTGTGCTTGAGAATGCACCCATTTCCCAAGAAGCCCGGGCCATGGGCCGGCAGCTTGCAGGCGGGCCCGTGTTAGTGTACCTACTGGAAGGGGAAGATGGGGCATGGGCCGCTGTGGAGTATGAAGTACTACGGTATCGGACACAGCACGGTATCCCACTGCCGGAGGGAAAGTCCCTGCGGGCAGCCGCGCTTTATGGAATGGAACAGTGCCCGGACTATTTTGGAACATATCCTGTTCCGCCAATGACGCCCTGGGGATATACCCTCCGGCACCGTCCGCTGGACAACGGGATCTACTGGATGGAAACGGATCAGTGCGTGGAAGTGCTGGCGGTCTGCCATCCTGTGTGGGCGTCGGAGCTGCCAGAGGGACTTCTCGCCATTGCCCAAGGGCTGGACGCTGAGGATGAAATGGGGTATCTATTTTTTGCGGAGGACGCCTGCGTTGTCATCTGGGAGTTCCTGCGGACCCGTTCAGCTCTGGTCAGCACTGGGCTGATCCGTAAAGCCGCACTTATGAATGCAATTTGGGAATCCCATCCAGAGTACGCCATGGGCTACAACACGCAGGAGCAGGCAGGACTGAATGACACACTGGGCTTACTCCTGTATGCGATGGGGGTCGAGGATAGGGAGTTGGCAGGTTCGTCGGAACACATGATCTCCATAACGCCAGGGGCAGGGACGGATTATACCGGGTTTTGGAGATGAGGCAGGGAAAAGGTAAGGTATAGACATGATATTTACTGATATGGTAGGCGATTTAGTCATGGCGTTATTCTTTGCTGGGATAGTAGTCGGAAATATGCTAAGAATTATCATGTTGATCAAGCGCTTGACCAACAAGGAGTACCGTGATAGGATCTGCCGCTTAAATGTGTTTTGCCACAGATATTGGGCGGATGTTACGCAAGAGGATGTTGACTGTCTGACTATGATGCTGAACGAGAGGCGCAAAGAATTGGATCATAACAATGGCTAAATTTTGCAGTATATTTGCAGCAACGGCGCGGTATTACCGTGCCGTTGCTGTTTGATTTGGTATAGGTTGAAGGACAGGTCGCTGCCCCCAACCAGTGGCGAGATTTTTCCGCCAGCCCTGTCTACACCAAATCATCCAGCTCCCGCCGTTTTGTGAGGGGGAGAGGATCTGTAACGAAGCGATGGTGTTGATCCCTGCCCAGCAGATTTCCCTTTGTGGCGTCATAAACCTGGAAATGGCCGCTTTCTTCGGTAAAAGCAGTTGCCTTGCCTGGTTCACAAACCGAGGGAAGGCCCTGATCCAATGAGGTGGATAGGATGGACAAGAGCTGTGCGTTTCGGGGCTGCCGTTCCAGACGTCTGAAAGCCAGATGCTCCAGCAAAGGCCGATTTTCCCGCCAGATGATACAGCCTACCGTTCGGATGTTCCGTTCCACTGCTTTCCAGTTTGTATTGTACTGCTTTGCCACCTCCGGGTACAGCCGTTTAGTTACCTGAAGCAGCCGCTCCGGTTGTTCTGTACACAGTGACACCGCGTCGGCAATCTGGAAAAAACCGATGTAATTTTCAGTCACACCGAGGCGATAGAGCAGATCATATATATCTGCTCTGCAAAAACTGTTGTCCATCATACGGCCTTATGTCGTTTAGCTGCCGCATCCTGAAGTGCTCTGTCCTTGCCATAAGCATCTTC
>CAZCFU010000327.1:0-2014 GCA_964498005.1 uncultured Oscillospiraceae bacterium
GGTACTTCTCGTCATAGTCCAGCCCGTAGCCCACGATGAAGGCGTCGGGGATGGTAAAGCCCACATAGTCGGCGGTGATGGGCTTGGTGCGGCGCTCCGGCTTATCCATCAGGGTGCAGATGCGGATGGAGGCGGGCTTGCGGGCCCGGAGCACGTCCATCAGGTAATACAGGGTGTTGCCCGAGTCCAGGATGTCCTCCACGATGATGAGGTCGCGGCCCTCGATGGAGTCGGACAGATCCTTCTTGATCTCCACCTGGCCGGAGCTGACGGTGCCCGCCCCGTAGGAGGACACCACCATAAAGTCCACCGTCACATCCAGGTTGATGGCCCGCGTCAGGTCGGCCATAAAAATGTAGGATCCCCGCAGAACGGACACCAGCATGGGCATCCGCCCGGCGTAGTCCGCGGTGATTTGCGCGCCAAGCTCTTTTACCCGCTGACGGAGCTCTTCCTCGGTGTACAGAACCTGCTCGATGTCTCGATGGATCATAATTCATTCTCCTCTACTTTTAAAATGATATGCAGGGCAGGTCCTCCCGGAACTGCCAGACAGACTTTTTCCGGGCCGAAGCCGCCCACGGCGGCCACCCGTTCCCCCCGCGCCAGCACGGGGATCAGCCCCCTTCTTAGGGCGGGAACCCGACCCTCTATCATCAGCCGCTTCACCGTTTTCTCTGGGCGGCTGCCCAGGGTGATCCGATCCCCCTCCCGCCGGGAGCGGATGCGGTAAGGATCAGGCTTCAAATAAAACTCCCAGGGGCTGATATACGCCTTTTCAGGGCATACCGCCGGAGCACACAGGATCCTCCAGCGCCCCCAGCGGTTCTCCCCCTCCGCCAGCTCCACGGGCGGCGGCGGTTCGGGCTCGGGGGCGGCGGAGAACACCAGCAGATCGTACTGCCGCCGGACGCTGCCCCCCGGCACATCCAGCCGCGCGGAGGGGTCCTCCCCCCCGGCCAGCTCCAGGATCCCATCCAGGTGGACGGCCTCAACCCCCAGCCCCGCCCGCTCCAGCAGCGCGGCGCAGGAGCGCCGCGCCAGCGGCCGGGGCGCTTCATTCAGCACCCGGGCGGGGATGGCCGCGCCCTCGGGGATGTCCAGCCCCTGCCCCGCCAAACGCGCGGCCTGACGGACCAGCTCCTCCTCGTCCTCCCGCAGACGGCGGGCGGCGGCGGCGATGTGGGCGGCGGCCTGGGGGTTCAGCTCCTCCAGAAGCGGGAGCAGTTGGTGCCGCACCTTGTTTCTGGTATATGTCAAATCGGTATTGGTCTCGTCCTCCACGTGGGGGACGTTGTGTTCCTTTAAATAGGCTTCGATCTCTGCCCGGGTCACCGCCAGCATGGGCCGGACGATATCCCCCCGGCGCTCCGGGATCCCCGTCAGGCCGCGGAGCCCGCAGCCCCGGATCAGGTTCATCAGCACCGTCTCGGCGTTGTCCCCGGCGTGGTGGCCGGTGGCGATGAGGGAAAGCCCCTCCTGCCGCGCCGTCTCCTCCAGCAAGGCGTACCGCAGTGTCCGGCCCGCTTCTTCAAGGGACAAGCCTTCCCGCTGAGCAAAGCCCTCCACATCGGCATGGCCCACGGAGAGGGGAACCTCCCGCTTTCCGCACCAGTCCCGGACGAAATCCTCGTCCCGCTGGGCGGTGGGGCGCAGACCGTGGTTCAAATGGGCGGCCTGGACGGCCCAGCCATACCTATCCGCACCCTCCAGCAGGCGGCACAGCAGGTACATACTGTCCGCCCCGCCGGACAGGGCGCACAGCACCCCGGCCCCCGGGGGGATCAGGTCAAACCGAAAGCCGTCCCCCATCAGTATTCGTCCTCGTCGTCGTACTGGTAGGCCAGGTTGCGGAAGGTGGTGAACTCCGGCCTCCACTCCAGCATGACGGTGCCCGTCTCGCCGTGGCGGTTTTTGGCCACGATGCACTCGGCCACGTTGGGGTTCTCCGTGTCGTCCTCGTAGTAGCTCTCCCGGTAGAGGAACAGCACGATGTCCGCGTCCTGCTCGATGG
>CAZCFU010000328.1:0-2002 GCA_964498005.1 uncultured Oscillospiraceae bacterium
GCTGTAGCCAATGCAGATAAACATGGGGATCACCACGAAGCCCAGGAAGAAAATGAGACTGGGCAGCATGAACAGATACCCCGTGATATCCTCCCTGCGCTGGAGCGCGCGGCTCATGGGCTGTTTGTTTTTGGCCAACGATAACAACTCCTCTCTTGCTCATTTTGTCGCATAAAATGCGCCCCTTTCCTGCGCATTGCCGCAGGAAAGGGGCGCGCATGACCCTTTTAGGTTTTATTTCAGAGCCGGCAATCAGCCGCCGATAGCCTCCTGAGCGTACTGCGCCACGGCCTCGGCCACGTCGGCGCCCTCGCCCACCTTCTGGAGCATGGTCCACCAGGAGGTACGGGCCTGGGCCCAGTTGGTGGTGACCTGGTAGTAGTCACCCAGCATGGGCATCAGCACGTTGTACTCAGCCATGATGGGTTCATCAGCCCAGATGTTGGACAGGTCATTGCCCTCGGCGGTGTTGCGCACGGCGAAGTATTTGGCGGTCTTCACGGCGTCGGCGGTGTGCTCGCTGTCGCACATGAACTTGATGAACTCCTTGGCGGCGGCAATGCGGGCGTCGTCGCCGTTATTGAAGATGCCGAAGCCCCAGATGCCGCCCTGCAGCTTGGCGGTGCCGTCCTCGGACGGGAAAGCCATGAACACGATGTCGTCGCCGGTGACGGTCTTCTCAGCGCCGGTCTTGGCGCCGTTGGGATCGAGCTGCTGGGCGATGTTCCAGCAGAAGGCCATCTTCAGCACGCCCTGGTAGAACTTGGCGATCTCGTCGCCGCCGGCCAGGGAGGCGTCATACTCGATGCCGTCCAGGTCGCGGAGCATCTCAAGGGCCTGGACGTTCTTGGGATCGTCCCAGGTGTAGGCGGTGTGCTCAGCGTTGGTGAAGGTGCCGCCATACAGGTTGTTGACGAGGGCGCGGGTGCCCTGGTCGCCGCCCTGGCCGGCGCAGTAGACGGCGCCGACGGTCTCACCGTAAGTAGCATACAGGGCCTCAACGGCCTTGATGAAGTTCTCGGTGGTCCAGGTGTGGGTATTCTCGTCGATGTACTGCAGGGCGCCGGCCTCCTCAAAGGCGTTGCGGTTGATGGCCATGCAGTGGGCGGTCATAACCAGGGGATACTCATAAACCTTGCCGTCGGCGGTCTTGCAGGCGCTGAAGGCAGCGGCGTTGAGCTCGCTCTCATCGGTGGAATCGATCAGGTCGCTCAGGTCGACCATGTGGCCGTTGACGCCCCAGTTGGCAACCAGACGCTCGGGACCTTCCATGATCAGGTCGGGGGCGCCGCCGCCGGACAGGGCCGCATTGACCTTGTCGTCGCCGTCGGCATAAGCCAGATACTCAACGGTGACCTTGATGCCGGTGGCCTCGGTGAAGGCGTCGGTCATCTTCTGAACCTCGGACTCAACGCCCCAGTCGCCGATGGGGTAGGTCCACAGGGTGATGGAGTCAGCCATATTGGCAGCGGGCGGCTCGTCGACCTTCTCGGTCTGAGTGGTGTCGGGCTCCTTGGTGGGATCGGGAGCCTTGCTCTCGTCGGCGGTCTTGTTGCCGCAGGCGGCCAGCCCCATGATCATGCACAGTGCCAGCAGCAGCGCCAGAGCCTTGCGAATGTTCTTCATTCTGATGTCCTCCTCATTTTCAATGATTTTCGACCTCTTAAATAACGAGGCGTTGTACAGATTGTATAATTTTTCGCGGCGCTTGTCAATAGATTTTGCAAATTATTTTGCAGCGCCTTTCTTTGGATGAAAATTTTATCCCATCATCCGGGGATCATCACTTCTCCAGCAGCTCTCCCAGGATGCCGTCCACCAGGGTCAGGGCGCGGGGCACGTGGAAGGGACCCTTGAAGGTGGAGCCCTTGGTGGAGGGCATGGTGGGCAGGCCGTCCCGGCGCAGGTAGCCGTACCACTCGCCGTACTCCGGGTCGGCAAAGTGCTCCTTGCAGTAGTCCACCGTCTTGTAGAACCAGTCCAGATACTTCTCGTCCCCGGT
>CAZCFU010000329.1:0-1986 GCA_964498005.1 uncultured Oscillospiraceae bacterium
GCCATGCTATGCGGGGGCGTCTGTGTGGCGTTTGAGGCATTCGCGCACCTGGTGGGAAACAACCCCGGTTGGATCGACGCCCTGGCGTGCGCCACGGGCTGTCTGCTCATCTGCTTCCCGGCCTATGCCAACGGCAGACGGGCGGGAAACGTCCATCTGTCCCACCACATTATCCGAGGGACGATAGCCGCCCTGCTGGTGGCGGGCTTTGTAATCTGGTAATGAAAAAGGACAGCCCCGCGCGGTTGGCGCGGGGCTGTCTGTTACATTTGGAAGATGATTCCCGCAATTGCGGCCAGTCCAATAAAACAGATGGGGTGCAGTTTTTTCAGCGGAGTGTACTTCACCAGCACAAAGATGACGACTGCCAGTATAATCGCGGGCCAGTAAAACAGCTCGTACTTGGGCACCACCGAACCGGGCGCCATTTCCGGCCCGGCAGTCTCGTGGAACATCAGGGCGATCTTGGCCACCTGGAGCAGGGCGGCGGTGATGAGTGCCACCGATGCCGCCCGCAGACCGTAGAACACCCCGTCCACCGCCTTGGACTGGCGGAACTTCTGGAGGAACCCGGCGATGACGAGGATGATGACGATGGAGGGGAAAATGAGCCCCAGGGTGGAGACGATGCCCCCAACGATGCCCAGCGCCGGGCCGCCAACCAAACTCCCTGTGTGAAAACCCACATAGGTGGCCATGTTCACCCCCATGGGGCCGGGGGTGGACTCGGAGATGGCGATCATGTCCGCAAGGTCGCCGGAGGTGAACCAGCCGGTGCGCTCCCCCAGGTCGGTGAGGAAGGGGATGGTGGCCAGCCCCCCGCCCACGGAGAACAGCCCCACCCGGCAGAACTCGAAAAACAATCTGATGAGGGTCATTTTTTCAGCCCTCCCTTCGCCGCCCGGACGCACAGCCCCGCCACCCCGGCGGCAATGACCAGGAACACCGGGGAGGTCACGACCCCCAGCACCGTGCCCAGCGTGCCCGCGGGCAGGGGAAAGAAGGTGCTCCACGCCGCCAGCACCAGCACCACGGCGTAGATGATCCGGGTGGGCCAGTCGATGACGGAGGTCTTGAGCAGCTTGATGACGCTGGAGGCGATCAGCGCCACCACCCCGGCCCGCACGCCGTTGAAGGCGTGGATCACCCAGGAGATGTGCATAAAATTCTGCAAAAAGGCGGCGATGACCATGATGATCACGATGGACGGGAACACCAGCCCCAGGGTGGCGAACACGCCGCCCATGATGCCCGCCTGACCGCGGCCCACAAAGGTGGCGGTGTTCACGGCGATGATACCCGGGGTACACTGGCCCACGGCGTAGTAGTCGGCCAGCTCGCCCTCGGTGGCCCACTTTTTGTTTTCCACCAGCTCCCGCTGGAGGATGGGCAGCATGGCGTAGCCGCCGCCGAAGGTGCACACGCCGATGCGGGCAAAGGTGAGAAACAGGTCAACGTAGATATTCATGGACGCTCACCTCACAGATTCTCCAGCTCGTCCAGCCACAGCTTTGCCACGGCGTCCGACGGCATCCGCCAGTCCCCACGGGGGGACAGCGTCACAGAGCCCACCTTGGGCCCGTCGGGCAGGCAGGAGCGCTTGAACTGCTGGGAGAAGAAGCGGCGGTAGAAGTTCTTCAGCCACTTCAGCAGGGTTTCCCGGTCGTAACGATCCCCCAGGGCGTACTCCGCAAGCCGCAGCACCTTCCGGGGCCGGAAGCCCCAGCGGATGGCGTAGTAGAGGAAGAAGTCATGGAGCTCGTAGGGCCCCACCAGATCCTCGGTTTTCTGGGCGATCTCCCCGTCCTTGGGGGGGAGCAGCTCGGGGGAAACGGGGGTGTCCAGGATGTCCCGGAGGACTTCTCCGGCCCGTCCGCCCAGCCGGTCGGCCTCGTAGGCCACCAGGTGGCGCACCAGCGTCTTCGGGATGGAGGCGTTGACGGCGTACATGGACATATGGTCGCCGTTGTAGGTGGCCCAGCCCAG
>CAZCFU010000330.1:0-1986 GCA_964498005.1 uncultured Oscillospiraceae bacterium
GCCGGTGGGCAGGGTGGAAAAATCCAGATCCTCCTTGGAAATGTAGCCGCCGTCCCCGGTGATGTATTCGCCGGTGAAGCTGCCGCCGTCATCCAGCAGGATGCTGGTAATGCGGATCACCGCGCCGGGAATGCCCACGGTCGGATTATCGCTGTCCACCTTGCGGATGGAGCCGTCACCCTCTGTTGAATTCGGGGTGTTGTAGAAGGTAATGGTGCTGTCGGTGGAGCTGTCGGGCAGCACAGTCGCCATCTGGGAAGTGGTCTGGGCCACATAACCCTCGGGCGCGGCGACCTCGGTGATCTTATACTGGCCCGCGGAGAGACCGTCCGCCTCGGCGGTCAGGGTGATGGTGCCGTCCGCGCCGGTCTGACGGGTGACGGAAAACGCGGAGGGATCGTAGGCGTTTTCGATCTTGAAAGTCACGCCGGGGAGGGGAGTATTGGTGCCCGCCTCCAGCTTTTTCACAGTGAGCTGGACAGACCGCACATCGGGTTCCCCATCGGGGATGGCGATCAAAAGCCGCTGCATCTCGGTGGTGCCGTGGCCCACCAGCTTCCAGGGCTGGGTCGTATCCCACTCGTACTCCCACAGGTTGTAGTTGTGGAAATATTCGGGATGATCCAGCACCATGTTGATGCCGGTGGACATATAGTCGTAGGAGGAATTGCCGGTAACGCCATTGTCGGCGCTGTCGATGATCGTGTAGATGTCCACGTTGTCCCAGTCGGTGATCCATGCCGTAGAGTTCCACGTGTCATGAAACATTTTGAACGCGGCCAGCATTTCCTCGGACGCCTGCCGGATGAAGCCCTCCCGGTCCGTGTCGCAGTTGATGATCAGGCCGTATTCATAGTACCAGGTCATGGCTTGCGAGACCACGAACCAGGCATCGGACCACAGCGGCCCCCAGGTTTCCAGGCCACGAGCGTTGCCCGCGTCGGTGAAGTCGCCGTAGGTGCAGGAGTGTACCCAGGTGAGCAGGGCCTTCAGCGAAGGGTCGGTGACCTCATTCTTGAAGTTCCACTTCTGACCATTGGCCGCGGAGCCCAGGGAGCCGTTGTGGTAGGCGCACAGGGCGCGGGTAGTGCCGTAACCGGGCACGTCCACCTGCTCGTCAAAGACGAAGGGGAGCCCTTCGGCGTTGATGATGTCGCTGGCGGACTTGTAGCGCACGGGATGGCCGCCGGTATAAAAATAGTCGCAGTCCTTCTGGGTGATGGCGGCGGGGGCGGTAGACAGCCCGCTGGCGGCAAAGGCCGACAGGGGCAGGACGCCCACAATGCACACCAGCGCCAGAAGCAGGGACAGGGCGCGTTTGAAAATCGTGTCTTTCAAGAGATTTACCTCCTTAAAATGATGCGGGGCCGGACTGTTTTTCAGTCCGGCCCCGGGGTGGATGCTGTTCGGTTATTGGGGATATCGTGTGAAGAGAACATATCTGGGTTGTTCCTCCAGCCACCAGCGGAAGTACTGCCCGCCCCAGCGGGTTCTGTTGTTGACGCTACTCTCGGTGACGACGATGTATTCCGTGTTTTTGCGGATCACCACCACCGCGTGGTATGACTCCACGTTTTCATATTCCACGATGTCGCCGGGTCGGATCTGCTCCCAGCTGGGCCGGTCTACCCGCCGCCATGGCAGGCTGCCGAAGGCGGAGTCGGAGCAGAGGGTGGCCCAGCCGGAGCAGTGGATGCCGCGGCTGTAGGGGCCGTTGCTGGTGGAGCGGTAGGGGGTGGGGAAGACTGTGCCGGTGGGGTAGGTCTGCTTCAGCTGCTCCAGGGCAGCTTGGACGTTTTCTTCCGTGATGCCAGTGGAGGGGGAGGGCGCGGTCTGCGCAGGGGTGGTCACCTCCTCTTGGTAGTGGGCGTCTGGGTCGATGTAGACGCTGTTGGTGGCGGCGTCGTAGGTCACGCCGAAGTCCGCCGCCCTGCCGATGTCCCGGAGCCGGACGTAGTTGCTCCCGCCGATGAGGTAGGCGGTGAG
>CAZCFU010000331.1:0-1974 GCA_964498005.1 uncultured Oscillospiraceae bacterium
CTTTTCAAATTCTGATCTATTTGATATTTTTCACAGCGTCCATAAAGCTGTTGGTCTTAAACGACCCTGTGCGAGGGATTTTCTTTTATCCGAAAGAAATTCAGCAGCGCGTTTTTGAATTGGGACTGACAACAAAGGAAGAAGCCAAACGGCGCAAGGTAATTTTTTTCACGATATTAGTTATAGGCATTGCGGTTCTCCCCGTAATATTTATCGGAGTATGGAGCAATATTTCCGACTTTAAAACCGCGTTTATTCAAGCGGTCATTTTCCTTGAAGCAATGAACTTGTATGACGGGATCGTGGTTGACGAAATATGGGTAAGGTTCAGTAAATTCTGGATAATAAAAGGCGCCGAGGACATTTCTCATGTAAAAAAATTGCCCTTTGTTTTGGCGGAAAGACTTATTATGTCGGCGGTGTATATTCCCGTGGCGGCAGGACTTGCAAAGCTTGCGGTCGTGCTATGAAAGAGAGGAAGGAGATTCAACATGGAGCTTAAATTAGGTGACGTAGAGGAAACTGCGCTTATTCCACTTGCTGTAAGGGCAAACGAAACGAAGCGCAAAAACGCGCGTATTCGTGATGAAAAGGCGGTTGAAATCATCGAAATGTTGGGAATTGACACCGCACCGCTCGACAAATTTATCACGCACGAGGGGGTTGTCGCGAGAACGATCATGTTTGATAAAACCGTAAAAAGCCTGTTGAAAAAATATCCCGACGCAGTCTGTTTAAATATCGGCTGCGGACTGGACGACCGTTTTTCGCGTGTGGATAACGGACAAATTCGGTGGTTCAATATTGATCTGCCCGATTCGATTGAGGTTCGCCAAAAGGTGTTCTCCGAAACGGAAAGGGAGCATATGCTCGGTGCGGATATTCTCTCAGACGGCTGGACGGAGCGAATACCGAAAGCAAAGGTAACAATCGTAATCGCCGAGGGCCTGCTGATGTATTTCTCAAAAGAGCAGGTGCAGTCACTTTTGAACAGGATAACGGGCGCTTTTAATAAAGGTCTTCTGCTTGCGGAGCTTATGCATCCGAAAATGATGAATGAAAAAATGCACGATACGGTAAAGCGTACCAATGCGAAATTCGGTTGGGGAACAACATCGGGCGAGGAATTGTGCGAGCTTGATTCGAAGCTCATGATGATAAAGGAAACCAGCTTTTGGGAAGAAGTGAAAAAATATTCCGTTTTCGGCAAGCTCGGAAGCGTTCTCGCTAAAAATCTAAATAACAGGCTGGCGGTCTACAAATGGCAAAACAATAAAAAGGGGGATCAATGAATGATCAAGATTGAAATAAATCTCCCGAGGAAATTGCAGAAATTGGCAGAGAGATCGGAAAAGCCTTTGCCGCCGAGAAAGATGGAATTGTAAAGCTCCTTACCGAAGAACAAACGATAAAAGCGTTTGAAATAATGACCGAATGCTTTTACAGAATGGGAATACTCTACTCAACATCAGAAATCGGCGAGGGATATCTTGCCTATTGGGAAAAGAAAACAAAACCCAAGTCAATATCCGAATATCTGCACATGATAGAGCGCTTTTTGTGTGAATTACCGCCAAAAGCGGTCATGGCTGTCGCCAAAAGCGGCGGTGTGCAATACGCCAAAATATTTAAAAAAGAAAAAAAATTATATTGCCGTGGAGATGGTTGTGGTTTTGCGGGAATTTCAAGGTAAAGGCATTATGCACAAGGTTCTGGAGCTGCCATTTACCGAGGCGCGGGTAAAAAATATTCCTTGTGTGCTTGATACCGATACCCCTCTTAAAGCGAAAAAGTATATCAAGTGTGGTATGAAGATGTGCAGAAAAAAGAGACTCAAGGGCGGTTGCTCGTTATATACAAGGTATATCGCGAATGATCAGGCGGAGCGTTCAAATAAATAAAGGTTGGAGGTGATAATATGAGTGTGGTGGTTATAGGCGGAAACGACTGTATGGCAACAAGGTACAAGGATAT
>CAZCFU010000332.1:0-1965 GCA_964498005.1 uncultured Oscillospiraceae bacterium
TATGAATGGATGACCAGCACTCCACGCATAATCAACATAAACTAAGACAAGATCTAACTCAGAACGCGTTCCGGGAAGTTCGGGAGAACAAGCAGTTATAAAGTATGGGTAGAGAAACATATCTGTATCAGGAATTGTGCCAAATGTCATGGCTTCATCCTCGCAAGAGGAGTAATGAAGTGTATGTGTCTGTGCTAAATCATATAGCGTATCAAGCTCATCTGCACTTCGCATTTCCAAAAACTCAAGAGGAATACCAGCAGCTACCAAAAATTCCGTTTGGGAGTTTTGGGTGCCCTCCAGTTCTACAAAGTCAAACGAATCGGCAGAAGAAGGGGTCATATACGCTACAAAAAGAATTGATATTGACGCAACAAGTGATAAAATTTTTTTCATAATAACACCTCTCCTTTACACTATTATATACAAAAAATATAAAATGTAAAGCAAAATTAAAAATGGACACAAAAATATTTATCTCTATTCTATGGTGCTATTGGATCTAATAATCGTTATTTTGAGGACTACAATTAAGCGTTTTTCCCAGTTCAGACTTACACAAAGAGCAAGAAAATACCCGCCCGGGCATCCCGGGCGGGTTTGTTTCATGCCTTGCGGTAATTGTCGAATTATGATATAGTATGTTTGCTGCCCTTCCCCACACTGGCAACAGGAAGGGGGTGGAGCATATGGAATTGGCAATTTCCTTCTTTGTGTCGGTCGCAGCGAGTGTAGTCGGCTACTACATAAGCAAGTGGCTTGACCGTCACGGCAAGGGCAGTTAAGCACAAAAGAACCCCCGGAGAGCGGCATCTCTCCGGGGGTTCAATTTTTGCGTGGAACATATGAATTGCTGGCAATAACCTTCTTTGGCTGTTTTTAGTATAGCACATCCGGCGAAACAATGCAAGGCGAAATTTTTGCCGGGCCTTCCTTATTTGATCTGATAATCCTTGCCGAACTGCAGATCGGAATAGCGCCGGGTGGCGTCCGGATCCAGCTCCAACTCCTCCTGAAGCTGTGCCTGGGGGACGAAGTCGTCCGGCAGAGGGGGCACGTCGTCGTCCGGCCCCACCGCGACGACGCGGGGCGCAGGTTTCTGCTGCTGCGCCGCGGCCTCCTCCTGGCGGACCTGGGCGTCCAGCGCGGCCTTGATGTCGGCGGCGGGGTCGTCGGACACGGCCATCTCCGGCGGGACCAGGTCACCCAGGCCGGACAGGAAGAGCATCTCGTCCTCGTGGGCCTGGGCCAGCTTTTTCACATAGGCGGCGGTGGATTCCTGGGCTTTCTTCAGACGGTACTCCTCGGCGGCCACCGCCTTTTCCAGCTCGGAAATGCGGCCCTTCGCGCCTTTTTCCGCCTCGCCGATCAACGCCTCCCGCTTCTTTTCCGCGTCGGCGATGATGGAGTCCGCCTGCTGCTGGGCGGCCAGCAGGGCCTTGCTCACGTTGGCTTCGTTGGCCCGGTGTTCCTCCACCTCGTCGGACACGATCTTCAGCTTGTTCTTCAAAATGGTGTTTTCCTTGTACAGGGCGGTATAGTCCTCGGTGAGCGCGTCCAAAAACTCGTCCACCTGGGCCAAGTTGTAGCCGCCCAGCGTCGCCTTGGCAAAGGAGTGGCTGGCCACCTCCTGCGGAGTCATCATGGATCAAATTCCCCCTTGTCTCAGAAATACAGGCCGTTATTTTCCAGCTCGTCGATGAGATCGCCCAGGATCTCCACGTTATAGGGGGTGATGATATAGGTGGACAGGGCCACCTTCTTGATGGTGCCCTCGTTGGCATAGGCCACGCCGGACAAAAAGTCGATGAGGCGGCGGGCGATGTTCTTGTCCGTCTGCTCCAGATTGAGCACCACGGTGCGCTTGTCCCGCAGGTGGTCGGCGATCTCGGAGGCGTTCTCGAACCGGGAGGGGCTGACCAGCACCACCTGGAGCTGGGTGGTGGTGTGGATGTTGACCACCTT
>CAZCFU010000333.1:0-1963 GCA_964498005.1 uncultured Oscillospiraceae bacterium
TGCTGGTGGTCAAAAGCATCGACCGGCTTGGCCGGAACTATGAGGAAATCTTGGAACAGTGGGGAAGTTTGACAAAAGAGAAGCGCGTCGCCATCGTAGTCCTCGATATGCCCCTGTTGGACACCCGGGAGGGTCGGGATCTAACGGGCACCCTGGTGTCTGACATCGTGCTCCAGCTGCTCAGCTATGTAGCCCAGACCGAGCGGGAGTTCATCCGCCAGCGGCAGGCGGAGGGCATCGCGGCGGCCTTGGCGCGGGGCGTCCGTTTCGGCCCAGACCGCATTCCCATGCCGGAGGAGTTTGACGAATTGGCGGAGGACTGGTGGTATGGCCGTGTCACCGCCACCGACGCGGGCAGGCAGTTGGGCATCTCTCGAAAGACATTTACCCGCAGGGCCAAGGAATGGGGCAAAACCGAAGGTCTGGGAGAACGAAATATATAATACAATCAGCAAACTTCCGGGCAGTTGACCCTGCAAAACAGGCTATGCTTTGACCAAAGAAACCGCCGACAGGAGAACGCTCCTGCCGGCGGTCTTTTATTTCCCGACGTTTTTCTTTTTATCGATAGCATTACGGCACGGGAAAACTTCATCCTCGGCTTCCGGCTGGGAGTCAAAAGGTTGAAACATTACAATTTAGGCACTATCCCGAAGAAAGGCGCACAAAGCCAAGCCCCCTAAAAACGGGCCCAAATAAAGTTATGCTCAAAGTTTAAGAGGTCGGCGGCGCAGTCACCAAATATCCTTGCCGTTGGATGATGTAGATAGCCTCATCAAGAGAACATACCATAGTTTGGGGCAGAAGTCGAGAAGAATAATTCCTTGCTGGGGGATGCCCTTATTGTTTACAGCAACGCAATTTTTGCGTAAGGGGCCGCTTGTATTTTGCGGTCTGCCATGGTACACTATCTGTGAGAGGTGAGGGATGTGCAGTTCAACCCGTTTGTGCTCGACAAGGAGAATACACAGATTCCCGTCTCTATTGTGCCGATGGCGCAGGCCGATGCGGAGTCAACAAATTTGCCGCCTGTCTGGCAGACATCATGGACCAGTGAGTACTTGACGGAAGACCGTTTCGAGAGATATGCGGCCAAGGCGGGCGATGAACTGATTGCGCTGGGAGCGTATGAGATTCTGGATAATTCACTGGTGGTCCACATCGTCTATATGGAGGCACAGCCGGAATCTAATCCAACCCTTGATGATGGGGAACCGAAGTATACGGGTATTGGACGGCTGATGGTCGCATACGGGATCAAATTGTCTATTGACAACGGTTTTGCCGGGGATGTGGTGCTTGAGGCTAAGACCACAGACTTGGCAAAGCATTATGAAAAAGATTTTGGGGCGGTTCCACTTCCGATGTTTGGTTCATCTGCTCCGAGGTATTTGATTGCGGACGAAGCCGCTAAACGAATCTTTTTTACCTATCTTGCGTGATTGGGAGGTGCCCCAGTGGAAATCAGAAAGGAAATTCCTGCTTCCGATGTGGAATGGTATTGCCGCAGAGACTCGGAGGAGGAACGGTTTTACGAGATCTTTTTCCAGATGTGTCGGAAGTATGAGGTGCGGTGGGCCAGCGCAGACGAAAAAGAGCGGCGCTTCATTGAGGAGGTTACCAGGGTCACCTACGAGCGGGAGCGGGCAATCAGGTTGGGCCTTCCTCTCTCCGATGTTCGCCCGGCGTTTGCCTCCTGACCCACAACGATAAGAGGGTCGCTCCGCTAACCCAGGCGGATAAAGAATATTTTGCCTATCTACGAACAGTGTTTAAGCGGTATAATATTGCTCCTGCCAAAGCGACCCGGTTGGAGTACGGTTTTGTACTCCGGGTGGCGGAGAGTGAATTTTACCTCCTGCAGGCAAACACATAGGACCCAGCCCACGCAGGGATTGCTCCCTCTGCGGAGAGTTCTTCTTTGTAGACACTGGTGCAATCCATCGGTGAAAATTGTGGCAGA
>CAZCFU010000334.1:0-1962 GCA_964498005.1 uncultured Oscillospiraceae bacterium
GCCACTGCCAGAACAGCGTGTGCAACTGCCAGGAGACCGAGTGCGCGTCCTTCAAACTGGGCGACCACGGCACCAGCTGCGGCTGCAAGTAAACAGTGAGCAGAGAGGCGGGGCGGGCGGAAGCCCTCCCCGCTTCTTGATATTTCCCCTAAAAATCCGCCCAAAACCGCCCGAACTTTGTCTGTGTAGCGGAATTTGCGGGCTTTTGGACTTTTTACATTGACAAACTCGGTTTCAAGCATTATTATAGTTTCAATACGCAAAAATATGCGATGATCAGGCCAGTAGTCCCCACGCGCAAGCCCAGAGAGAAGGCGGCCGGTGCGAGCCTTCGTGAGCGAGGCGGATGAACGTCCCCTGTGAGCAGTCCGGCTGAACGAGCAGTCCAGTAGGCCGGGACGGCAGCCCGCCGTTACCGGGCCTTGAGCGTCCCCCTCGGGGGAAATTTAGGTGGTACCGCGGAGCGTGGCTTCGTCCTAGTT
This sequence comes from uncultured Oscillospiraceae bacterium, assembly GCA_964498005.1. Lineage (GTDB taxonomy): Bacteria > Bacillota > Clostridia > Oscillospirales > Oscillospiraceae > Enterenecus. The sequence goes on from CAZCFU010000334.1 coordinate 483, forward strand.
TTGGACGGGTCGTGCTCTTTTTCATTTCCCATAAGGAGGTTCCTAATTATGTTGATGAAAGGATCCCAGATCGTGATGGAGTGCCTGCTGGAGCAGGGCGTGGACACGGTGTTCGGCTATCCCGGCGGCACCATTCTGAACATCTATGACGAGTTCGAGCTTCACGGCTACAACCAGAAGATCCATCACTACCTCACCGCCCACGAGCAGGGCGCGTCCCATGCCGCCGACGGCTATGCCCGCTCCACCGGCAAGGTGGGCGTGTGCTTCGCCACCTCCGGCCCCGGGGCCACCAACCTGGTCACCGGCATCGCCACCGCCTATTATGATTCCTCCCCGGTGGTGTTCATCACCTGCAACGTCAGCGAGAACCTCATCGGCAAGGACTCCTTCCAGGAGGTGGACATCACCGGCATCACCATGCCCATCACCAAGTGCAATTTCCTGGTGAAGGACGTGAACGAACTGGCCGACGTCATCCGGGAAGCCTTTGCCATCGCCCGCTCCGGCCGCCCCTGCCCGGTGCTGGTGGACATCGCCAAAAATGTCACCGCTATCGAGGGCGAATACGAATACCTCCCTGTGTCCGAACACCCCAACCACGGGCGGCTGGCCACCCTGCTGCGCCGCTCCAACCGGGATCTGAAAAACCCCGAGCCCAACCGGGAGGACATCGACAAGCTGCTGGAGCTCATCGCCCAGTCCCAGCGCCCCATGGTGCTGGTGGGGGGCGGTGTGATCCGTTCCAAGGGCGCGGTGCCCGAGTTCCGCAAATTTATCGAAACGCTGGACGCCCCCGTGGGCTCCACCATCATGGGCGGCGGGGCCTGCCCGGGCAATCACCCGCTGTTCACCGGCATGGTGGGTATGCACGGCTCCCACGCCTCCAACATGGCCACCGCCGAGTGCGATCTGCTCATCGCCATCGGCTGCCGGTTCTCCGACCGGGTGGCCACCGATCCCCCCTCCTTCGCCAAGAACGCCAAGATCGTCCACATCGACATCGACCGGGCGGAAATTGACAAGAACGTGCAGACCTACCACCACATCATCGGCGACGCCCGCCGGGTACTGGAGCTGCTGAACGCGGGGCTGGAGCAGCACGATTACACCGCCTGGAAGGCCCAGGTATTCGCCCGGAAGGAGCTGCCGCTGAAAAAGGACGACATCCTCCACGCCCACGAGATTTTGGAGACCATCTCCGACCTGACCGGCGGCGACGCCATCATCGCCACCGACGTGGGCCAGCACCAGATGTGGTCCTGCCAGTATTACCACTTCTCCCGCCCCGGCCAGCTCTTGACCAGCGGCGGCTTCGGCACCATGGGCTTCGGCTTGGGGGCCGCCATGGGGGCGAAAGTCGGCAATCCCGATAAAGTGGTCGTCCACTGCACCGGGGACGGCTGCTTCCGCATGAACTGCCACGAGCTGGCCACGGTGGAGCACTACAACATCCCCATCATCACCGTCATCTTCGACA
>CAZCFU010000335.1:0-1961 GCA_964498005.1 uncultured Oscillospiraceae bacterium
GCCAACTCCACCAACGTGTACAAGATCTGGGCGGACATGATCGCCTTTGACCGCTCCACCCTGGAGACCGGGGATCACTTCTTCTGCGCCTATGCCGGCCGCCGGGACGGCAAGGACTTCGTCCTGGATCACGAGGCCGTCATGGAGAAGTATGGCGAGCAGATGAAGATGGTGGAGCGTATCCCCGATGTGTTGGCCGACGCCATGGGCAATCAGATGTACGTGGCCACCTTCCGCACCAAGCGGGAGCTGGACGCGTTCTATAAGGATGTGCTGAAGGTGAACAAGAAGTGAGCCAAAGCCTCAGCAGGGCCAGACAAGATAGGCGGCGCATGGAAATTGTCCATGCGCCGCTTCGCGTTTTACTGCTGATCGTATTTTGCTCAGAATGGAATGTGATCACCAATAAAGAAGAGCTGTGTGTTACAATATGCGGGGTGATGTCATGAAATATGTAAACGCGCATGAGGCTTTGCCGGAGGAATTGCTGGAAATGGTTCAAAAGTATTTTCAAGGCGGCTATTTATATATACCAAAGGAAAATGCTTTTCAGGAAAAGAGGCAGACAGATTATAGGCTTGAGTTGGAGAAACGAAACCAGCATATATATTTGAAGCATCTTGAAGGGAGGACAAATGAACAGCTTGGGATGATATATCATTTGTCAGGGCCAAGCGTCAGAAGAATTATTTCAAAAGAAAAGGTGTGTTATCAAAGCATGAGAGAGATGATTGAACAGATTTTACCTTTATGGGGAATAGAAAACGGACAATTATCGCAAATATATCCATCAGCTTGGGTGATCGACGATTCCTATGTGATAAAAGTATATGATGACAAGAATCAATTGGAAAGGAACATAAAAGCATCGAAGATATTATTGGGCTGTGGTGTTCCGGTTGCGGAGATTGTGTTTACCAAAATGGGAGAAGAATATGTCGAACGTCAAAACGCTTATTTTCTCATGTCTAAAAAAATGAAGGGAAGCAATATTTCCGATATAAAAGATACGAAAATGGCTTGGGAAATGGGTCGTGTGATTGCGCGGCTGCACATGGCATTTATACAGTGCGAAAAAGAAATCGCGCTTTGGGACAATAGCCTGTTAGAGGAGATGAAGGGATGGGTGCGTGGAAATTTAGCAGATAATGAATGGCGGATCGTAGGTGAAGCGGAATATTTAAAAGCGGCGGAGTCATTGGAGGCTGTGTATGATCATCTGCCAAAGCAGCTGATCCACAGAGATGTTCACTTTGGAAATTTTCTGTTCTTACACGGCAATTTTGTTGGATATATTGATTTTGATTTGAGCCAAAAAAACATACGGATATTTGACATTTGCTATTTTTTAACGGGGCTGTTGGCGGAGGAAACATCGGACACGCTTACAAAAGAGGAGTGGCTGGAAAACGTTAAAGCGGTGATTGCGGGTTACGAGAGACTGATAAAACTTACTGAAAAGGAAAAAGAGGCCATTCCGTGGGTCATGGAATGCGTTGAAATTTTATTTTCAGCATATTTTATCGGTACAAAAGATATAAAACGTGCGAATGATGCGTACCATGTATTCCACTTTCTACAGGAATGCGAGGACGATATTAAAAAGGTGATATGATATTTTTGTATATTGCTCCGTTTTCTGGTCAAACTAGGGGTACCATTGAAAAGGAGGTACGCACCTATGCCGAATTTGAGTTCCAAAGAGCTGTCCGCCCTGGAAGACCAGTTGGGGTTTGAGGGTATGCTGTGCTGCAAGTACCAGGACGCCGCCCAGGCCACCCAGGAAACCGAACTGAAGAACACCTACAACCAGTACGCCGCCCAGCACAAGCGGAATTACGACACCCTGCTGGGCTTCTTGCGCTAAGGAGGACGAACCATGAAGGACAACGAGATCATCACCGATCTGCTGCTCACCGAGAAGAAGATGAGCACCAACTACAACCTGTTCGCCTCCGAGT
>CAZCFU010000336.1:0-1955 GCA_964498005.1 uncultured Oscillospiraceae bacterium
TAGGCCATTACATCGTCCAACCAATTCCTCATGAAGTCCAAAAACAGCACCTTCCGATTTTCCAGCGCCACCGTGTATTGCTGGGTCAGTTCGTCAAGCCGCTCGTCTAAGAGCTTTTGCGCTCGGCGCTTATTGCCCTTTTCGGGCAAGCCTGTACTTTCCGACTTTTGGTGCCGCTGTCCGTTTTCGTCCTGGTACTCAATGACCATCTGCCATACGCCCCGCTTGGAGCGCAAATGCCCTGTTGCTTTCATTGTAACTCCTTTCTTGACAACAGGGGTAGGGGTCCTACCATCTGTATAGTATTATATCACTTTTTTATATGATTTGCAAGAAATTCTTGCAAGTATACGCGCGGAATCAAAATCTTTTTTCCGATTTTGATGTACTGAATTTCGCCGTTTTGAATGAATCTATACATCATTGTACGGCCAATTCTCGAAACTTCTGCCGCCTCCACCACAGTAAGTATGTCGGGGCAGTGCTCCAAAATATCCATATTTTGTCACCCTAAGTCCCATCAAATTTTATGGGTTTATCGTCTGCTTTAGTGTATTCACTCGGTCTAAAAGGGTTTTCTTCCTTTTCCGTGGGCGGGTCCTCCAACGGGGCGGCGCCGTCCACCATATCGCGGTATAGGTCCATCCCGCTAATTTTGGGGGCAGGTCTGCTACTCTGAGAATACGTATTGGTGACGCGCGTCCCAGGGACAGCATGAAACCCGCGCTCGTCCATGGTCCTGGTCTCCATGAAATCCTGTTCCATGCGAATGACCAGAGAAATCCGTCGCCAGAGCTGGTCGAAGCTGTCAATCTTGCTACGTTCTGACTGTCCGAACACCTCGCCAAATTCGTGCTCATAAAATGAACTCGGACTATAGGGCGTGGTTATGATTATGAGGTCACAGGCTATGGCCTTATCATTATACCGGGACGGAGCCATTGTCGGGTCCGTCAAACTGAACGGGTCAAGTATGCGCAATAAGTCGTGATATGGTATCGTTTTAGGGCGAAGTTCATCTATAATTAAGGTGTGTTCCCCACCATAATTTTGAAAAATGTCTCGGCTGGACCCAGAAATGTAATATTCTTGACCCCTTTTCTGAGCGTAGGCCTTGGCAAAACTGGTTTTTCCCGTCCCTGCCGAGCCATATAGCCAGACGACTTGGACTTGGGCACCCTCGGCCAACATTCTTTCGCGCCATTCGGCGGCGTTGATCTCTAATCGCTTGGCCCATATGGTGTCGATTTGCTTTTTGTATCGGCCATACTGGGAGCCCGACAATTCCGCCTCGACTTCGCGCTTGGTCTTGGCCCCGATATACATCAAGTCAAGCAGGGTTTTGACCATCCCCGACTTTTTTTCATGAGCCTCCGCAATCTGGCCGGGTATTTCTTTCTCAATCAAGGACCTGTAATCAAAATTGGCCTTTACTTCGCTGGGCTCGTACTGCGGCTTATCGCTGGCCCCTTTCGTAGCGTGGAGCAAATACGAAAATCCGTTATTAGCCCGCTCATCCCATTTTTGGATGCGTTCGGGTCTATCACCGAGCTGCTTCGCAACGCTTTTTATGGAGTGCGCATTTTCAAAGGCCATCATCAAATGCACGTGGGCTTCAAGAGGTTGTCCATCATCGCCCAGCTCCTGGTCGTGAACGATGTACGCATATCTCATATTGCCCATACGCTTTAATCTTTCGGGAAATTCCTCCAGGGATATTTTCATATATTTAAGTTGCTGGACATACATCATGTTTTTACACTTGATGTTTTTCTGCGGTGCCATCTTTGTGCCACCTCCTCGCTGTATTTGAATGATTTCCGGGCGGTTTGGCACCGTGGCAAAGCCTTGACAGGCGGGGCATAACAAGCCCATGCCCCGCCTGTCAAGGTAATCGGCCTACTTTGGCACCGACACCGCGTCCCACTCGCGCCTACGCTACGCTCGGCGCGAGT
>CAZCFU010000337.1:0-1954 GCA_964498005.1 uncultured Oscillospiraceae bacterium
CAATATATTTGCGGCAACGCTTGATCGACCAAATTGAGAAGATCGCCGCAGAAAACGAAACCAGCTTTAACAGTATTGTTGTCAGCATGATCGAACAGTGTTTAAAGGATTATTCGGAAAAAACACGGGAGTAAAATCCCGGCGCGTCAGCGCCGGGATTTCGTTTTTCCTCTCTTTTCTTAACAAAATTTTCACATACACCCCCTTGACATTTCGGCCCTGGCGAGTAAAATAGTGAGCGCACTAACGATTAGCCCCCGAACGATTAGGAGGTGTCCCTATGGACGAACGCCCAGGCATCATATTTCACCAGGTGCTCCGGGCTCACCACAACGCCTGTACAGCGGCTCTGGCAAAGCAGGGCCTGCGGGACATGGGCTCCCCCCGGCTGCTGGTGGAGCTGGCCCAGTATCCGGACGACCCCGCCCGCGCCCCCACCCAGAAGGAGCTGGCCGACCGCCTGCACTGCGCCCCGGCCACCATCGCGGCCTCCCTCAAGTGCCTGGAGCGCCAGGGCTACGTGGCCCGGCGCACCGACGAAAAGGACTCCCGCCGCAACCGCATCTCCATCACGCAGAAGGGCCGGGACGCGCTGGCTGCGGGTATGCGGGCCTTTCAGCAGGTGGACGACCATATGTACCACGGCTTCTCCCCCGAAGAGCGTGAGCTGGTCTACCAGTTCCACCAGCGTATGCTGGACAATCTCTACCAGATCGGCGGCGGCCAGGAGGACGACAGCTGCCCGCCTCCCCCTCCACCGCCGGAACCCCCTGAAAGGAAGTGTGACCATTGCTGAGACGGATCGCGTCCTACCTGAAGGGCTATGAAAAGCACGCCATAGCCTCGCCCCTGTACGTTATGCTGGAAACGGTGTGCCAGCTCCTCATTCCCCTGTTCATGGCCTACATCATCGACGAGGGCATCGAGATGGCCAACATGGCCGCCGTCTACAAGTACGGCGCGCTGATGGTGGTGGTGGCGCTGATCGCCACGTTCACCGGCGCGCTGTCCGCCAAGGCCGCCGCCCGGGCCGCCAACGGTCTGGGCGCCAACCTGCGCCATGCCCAGTTCGAGAAGATCTCCGCCTTCTCCTTCGCCGACATCGACCGGTTCTCCTCCTCCTCCCTCATCACCCGCATGACCAACGACGTCACCCAGATCCAGAACGTGGCCATGATGTGCCTGCGCATCCTTGTCCGCGCCGTCACCATGCTGGTGGCAAGCGTCTTCCTCACGCTGACCATCAGTCCCAGGCTGGCTCTGGTGGTGCTGGTCATCCTGCCCATCATGACGGCGGGCCTGCTGATCATGATGAAGATCTGTATGCCCCTGTTCGAGAAAATGCAGCAGGCGCTGGACCGGCTCAACGAAACCACCCAGGAAAACCTCATCGGCGTGCGGGTGGTGAAGTCCTACGTCCGGGAGGACCGGGAGCGGGACAAGTTCAAGGACGTCAACGACAACTTCACCTCCACCGCCCTGCGGGCCATGCTGCGCATGGCGGCCATGCAGCCGCTGATGACGATCTGCATGGCCGGGGCCACCGTGCTGGTGCTGTATAACGGCGGCAGCATGGTGCTGGGCGGCGAGCTGGACATCGCCTACCTCCAGACCGTGGTGGGCTACATCATGCAGATCCTCATGTCCGTCATGATGGTGGGCATGGCCCTGCTCCAGTACACCAGGGCCCAGGCCTCCACCCGCCGCGTGTTCGAGGTCATCGACACCGACAGCGCCATCCAGGACGGCGCCGAGACCCGCCTCCCCGCCCCCCGGGGCCAGGTGGAGTTCCGGGACGTGTCCTTCCGCTACCAGACCGAGGGCGCGGGGGAGGACGTGCTGCGCAGCGTCAACCTGACGGTGGAACCCGGCGAGTTCGTGGCCATCGTGGGCGGCACCGGCACGGGCAAGTCGTCCCTGGTGAACCTGATCCCCCGGTTCTACGACGTACACC
>CAZCFU010000338.1:0-1948 GCA_964498005.1 uncultured Oscillospiraceae bacterium
TTGATTGGGCTTGTGCTGTCGTTCAGCACGAGAATGATATTACCACAATGAAAGCCAATTGTCAACAGTTTTTTCACTATGTTTTTTGAGCGTCGCCTTTCGCGGCAGGAGACAGCCCCGCTCTTGTGAGAGCGTCCGCGAAGCGCTGTGAAAACGCCCTGTCCTGCCGGCGGCGGGGCCGGGCCGTTCTTGCCTGTTCCGCAAAGTGATCTCGTGGCACGTGCCCGACAAAGCACACAGCCCCGCAGCCGCGGGGCTGTGTGAGTCCTCCTTATTTGCTCCGCAAAGCGATCTCGTGGCGCTTGGGGCCGGTGGATACGATGGTGATGGGCACGCCGACGCGCTTCTCCAGAAATTCCACGTACCCTCGGGCGTTGGCGGGCAGGGCGTTGTAGTCGGTGATGCCCCGCACGTCGCTCTTCCAGCCGGGGAGGGTCTCAAACACCGGCTTTGCCCGCGTCAGCTTCGGGGTGGTGGGGAACATATCCGTCACCTCGCCGTCGATCTCATAGCCCACGCAGACACGGATCTCGTCCAGGTAGCCCAGCACGTCCAGACAGGTCAGCGCGACCTGGGTGGCCCCCTGCACCATGCAGCCGTATTTGGTGGCCACGGCGTCGAACCAGCCAACCCGGCGGGGACGGCCCGTCGTCGCGCCAAACTCGCCCCGGTCGCCGCCCCGGCGGCGCAGCTCGTCGCCCTCCGGGCCCAGCAGCTCGCTGACGAAGGGCTCGGTGTTGGAGCCCACGCTGGAGGAGTACGCCTTGGTGACGCAGATCACGTCCTCGATGGCGGTGGGGGGCACGGGGGCGCCCACGCAGCCGTAGCCCGCCAGGGTGTGGGAGGAGGTGGTCATGGGGAAGATGCCCAGATCCGGATCCTTCATGGAGCCAAGCTGGCCCTCCAGCAGGACGGTCTTGCCGTCCTTCAGCGCCTGGTGGAGGAAGCCCACCGCGTCGCCCACATAGGGGCGGATCAGCTCCCGGCACTCCAGAAGCTGGTCATACAGCGCCTTGGCGTCCAGAGCGGGCTTGTGGTACAGATGCTCAAACAGGATGTTCTTGATCTCCACGGCGCGGCTCAGGCGCTCCCACAGGCGTTCCTCGTCAAACAGGTCGCACACCTGGATGCCCGTCTTGGCGTATTTGTCGGAGTAGAAGGGGGCGATGCCGCTCTTAGTGGAGCCGAAAGCCTTGCCGCCCAGGCGCTCCTCCTCGTACCCGTCCTGGAGGACGTGGTAGGGCATGAGCAGCTGGGCCCGCTCGGACACGATCAGGTTGGGGGCGGGCACCCCCTGGTCGGTGATGCTCTTGAGCTCGTTCACCAGCTTGGCCACGTCCAGCGCCACGCCGTTTCCAACGACGTTGGTGATGTGGGGATAGAAGATGCCGGAGGGCAGGATGTGCAGGGCGAAGCGCCCATAGTCGTTGATGATGGTGTGGCCCGCGTTGGCCCCGCCCTGGAAGCGCACCACCACGTCCGACGTCTCGGCCAGCAGATCGGTGATCTTGCCCTTGCCCTCGTCGCCCCAGTTTGCCCCTACGATCGCTTTTACCATAAAAATACCTCTGCGCCCGGGATTCGCAGCCAATTGCCCTGGTCTGCCTTTTCCGGCGCCGCTTTGCGGGCCGATGGCCCAACATTTTTATTATAATCAAGTTTTTCCCCTGGTGCAAGCCCTTTGCGCGCTTTTCCCGATTTTCCCCTTTACTTTCATAAAGTGGCGTGTTAAAATGCCTGTAAGAATCGCTTTCCTAGGAGGATGAGCCATGCAGAAAGAGATGCCGGATCAAACGGTCCTGTTGTTTGAGGCCATCCTGTCGCTGCGCGACCAGGAGGAGTGCCGAGCCTTTTTCCAGGATCTGTGTACTGTGGCTGAGCTGAGGGCCATGACCCAGCGGCTGGAGGTGGCCCAGCTTTTGGACGAGGGCCTCATCTATAACGATAT
>CAZCFU010000339.1:0-1947 GCA_964498005.1 uncultured Oscillospiraceae bacterium
TGGTTGTTGTAAAACAGGGACATCCAGCAGTTATTGCCGTAGTGCTCCATCCAGTCGATCATATAGTCCCGGAAGTAGTTCAGGTCGTATTCGTAGTCGTCAAACCGGGTGTGCCCCGGCGTCTCCAGGTGGTCGAAGGAAAAGATCATGTCCAGCTCTTTCCGCTCCTCGCCCGTCACCAGCTGGGCCATCTTCATCCCCAGGCCGGGGGTCTCCCCCACGGAAAACGCGCCGTGGGGTTCGAACGCCTTTTCCCGGATCTCCCGAAGATATTCATGGAGATGGGGGCCGTAATAGTAGCGCTCGATCCCCGGAAAGCCCATCAGCGCCCCGATGGCCTCATTTCCCTGGGGAAGCCCGTCCTCTTTGGAGATGTAGTTGATGACGTCCATGCGGAAGCCGTCCACCCCCCGGTCCAGCCAGCGGTTCACCATGGCGATCACGTCCCGGCGGACGTCCGGGTTGTCCCAGTTCAAGTCCATCTGTTTTTTTGAGAAGAGGTGCAGTGCCCAGCTGTCGGATTCCTCCACATAGTTCCACGCGGGGCCGGAAAAGAAGGACGTCCAGTTGTTGGGCGGGGTGTGGCTGCCGTCATTCTTTCGGAAGAAATAGTACTCCCGGTAGGGGGAGTGCTCGTCCGCCAGCGCCTGCTGATACCAGGTGTGCTCATCGGAGGTGTGGTTGACCACCAGGTCCATGATGAGGCGCATCCCCCGGCTGTGTACCCCGTCCAGAAGGCGCTCAAAATCCTCCATGGTGCCGAATTCCGCCATGATCTTGTCATAATCCCGGATGTCGTAGCCGTTGTCATCGTTGGGGGAGTCGTAGATGGGGGACAGCCACAGCGCGTCCACCCCCAGCTCCTTCAGATAGTCCAGCTTGCTGAGGATGCCCGGCAGGTCGCCGATGCCGTCCCCGTTGCTGTCGCGGAAGCTCCGGGGGTAGATCTGGTAGAACACCGCCTCCTTCCACCACTTGGGAGTGATCTCCCCGGTGGAGGCGCAGGGCTCGTCCCGCTCTAAATTGACCAGGTGCAGCAGCGCGTCGAAGAAGTCCGTGCCCAGCTTCTTCTTTGCCAGCCCCGCCACCGTGCGCAGCTTCAGGTTGGCGATCACCGGGTTGGTGATTGCCTGTTCCGGCAGGCCCAGCTGGAGCAGCACCCGCGCCAGCGCGTCGTGGCCCACAGGATTTTGGTACAGGTCTTTGATCCGGCTGTCATAGGTCAGTTTGTTCCGCTCCACATGGATACCCCCTTGCCCGCTTGGCGGGCGTTTATTGTTTCCCCAGTTCCCGGCAGATCCTGTCGTACTCCGCCTCGTCCAGCTTGTACTTTTTCTTGTAAAGGAAGTAGGAGATCAGCATCAGGCACCAGGGCAACACAGTCATGGTGATCAGCAGGCCCATGCTCTGCCCCCCGGACACTCCGCCGCCCCCGAACAGCACCTGGTCAATGGCGGCCAGCTTTTGCTCCTCGGAGAGCAGGCCCTGGGCGCACTGCTGCTCCAGGTCGGAGATCTGGTTGGTGTAGCCGGTGACGCCAAAAATCAGGTAGGTGGCGGAGGTGGCCGCCACGATGAGGGCGGAGCCCATTTTGGTGATGAAGGGCCGCAGGGAGGTGATGATGCCCTCGTCCCGCTCGCCGAACCGGAGCTCGTTGTATTCCACCGTGTTCATGATGGAGATCATCATGATGAGATAGAAGCAGTAATACCCAAAGTTGGCGGCCATATAGCCCGCTGTCAGCAGACCGAATCGGCCCATCCCTGTGCCCGGGATGGCGGCGGAGGCCAGCATGAGAACGTAGCCCACCGTGGAGATGACCGTCATGATGCCCATCAGCTTTTTGCGGTGGAGCTTCCGGGAAATGGCCGGGTAGAAAATCATCAGGAAGGCCGTGGCCATCATGCCCACCGTGTTGAACAGGGAGTACAGCCCGCCGCTGTAGCC
>CAZCFU010000340.1:0-1941 GCA_964498005.1 uncultured Oscillospiraceae bacterium
ATCGTGGCCGGCAAGCTGAACAAGTTCTACGCCGAGAACTGCCTGCTCCAGCAGGCCTTCGTCAAGGACGGCGACGTCACGGTGGAGCAGTATATGAACGCCGCCGCCAAGAAACTGGGCGGCACCATCACCCTGAAGGACGCTGTGCGCTTCGAGAAGGGCGAAGGCATCGAGAAGAAGCAGGAGAACTTTGCCGAGGAGATCGCTAAGCTGACAAAGTAAAGCTCCATGTGAGCGTGCGTCCAGAAATGGGCACATTCTGCTCCCAATTTTATCCCAACCTTTCTCCCAATTCCCTCTTTCAGAGCAACGGTTGAGATAATATTTTGAGCAAAAATAAAGAGTCTGAGGTAATTCATTTGAGTTACCCCAGGCTCTTTTTTGTTGCCCTTTTGCGCCAGGCTGTGGCGATTTTAGAGCATTTTTTGAGGACGCTTTTGAGAAATTGCATTGATTTTGCGTAATTTTTGAGAGAGTTTTGAGGAATCCGCTACGAGGGGAAAAATTGAGAGCCGGTGCCTACCTCACCTTTGGACAAGCCTTCTTGGGAGGGCGTTTGGGAGGAATTTGGGAGCGCAGATTGAGGGCCACCGGAGGACAAAATTGAGCGCACAAAAGGGACAAGCGAAAAAGCACGATAACACTCCATTTTTAAGTGAGATATGATTTGGGTCGGTATGCATTGCATACCGACCCTTTTTACATCAAACTCTGCAAAAGGCTGCCGCTTTGTGTATCAGTATTTCCCTTTACAGCTCTTTTCGTATCCGGTTCAGCGCGTTCTTCTCCAGACGTGATACCTGGGCCTGGGAGATGCCCACCTCGGCCGATACCTCCATCTGGGTCTTGCCCTGAAAAAAGCGAAGGGCCAAAATGCGCTGCTCCCGCTCATCCAGCTTGCTGATGGCGTCCCCCAGAGCGATATGCTCCAGCCATGCCTCATCGGTATTCTTCTTGTCCTTCACCTGGTCCATAACGCATACCGTGTCTCCCCCGTCGGAGTACACCGGCTCAAACAAAGAAACCGGATCTACCACCGCGTCCAGCGCCATTACCACGTCCTCCCGGCGCAGCTCCAGAATCTGGGCGATTTCCTCCACCGTGGGTTCCTTCTGGTGCTCCGCCATGTACTTCTCCTTGGCCTGGAGCACCCGATAGGCGGTATCACGCACCGAACGAGAAACCCGGATGGCGCTGTTATCCCGAAGATAGCGGCGGATCTCCCCCACGATCATGGGTACTCCGTAAGTGGAAAACCGCACATCCATGTCAATATTGAAGTTGTCGATGGCTTTGATCAGGCCGATGCAGCCCACCTGGAACAGATCGTCCACGTTCTCTCCCCTGCCGGCAAACTTCTGGATCACAGACAGTACCAGCCGCAGATTGCCGGAAATCAGCTCCTCCCTGGCCTGCATATCCCCTGTCCTGGCCCGGCGCAGCAGCTCCAGGCTCTCCTCGCTTTTCAGCACCTTCAACTTGGCGGTATTGACCCCACATATCTCTACCTTGCCCTGCACCACAGACACCTCACTACTCGGAATGGATTCAAAATCAGTATTTCCGATGGGCGCTCTTTCATACGGCGGCAGGGCGGGCTATATTTTTTATCGTCAGACCACTTTCGATGGACTTCTCACTTCTAAACTTCTGCGACTACATCATCCGTAAAATCTCCTTTTTCAGCCGGTCAATGATACGCTTTTCCAGTCGGGAGATGTAGGACTGGCTGATACCCAGCTGGTCGGCTACCTCCTTTTGGGTGCGCTCCTTCCGGCCATCTAAACCAAAGCGCATTGTGATAATGGCGCGTTCCCGCTCTGAGAGCCGGGTGATGGCAGTAAACAGCAGATCCCGATCCACATCATCTTCGATGGGTTTTTCAATGCTGTCGCTGTCGGTGCCCAGCACATCGGACAGCAGCAGCTCATTGCCGTCCCA
>CAZCFU010000341.1:0-1935 GCA_964498005.1 uncultured Oscillospiraceae bacterium
GCAATGTAGCGGATATCAGGATGGCATCAGTTTTAATCACCAGAAACAAAATGAGAACTTTAATCGCGGACAAGGCATATGGTTCGCGTGCTTTCAGGGAACTTTTGCACAGGGAGCATATTAATGATTGTATCTCGCCGAAATGTAATGAAAAAGATCCGGCTTCCTATGATAAAGAACTTTATAAAACTCGTCATGTTATTGAAAATATGTTTAGTCGCTTGAAAGATTGGCAAGGAATCGCCTTTCGCGGAAATCGTTGCGCCAACATCTTTAAATCTTTTGTCGCCCTGGCTTTGATTTTTATTTTTTTGAATGCAGACTGATGAGATATCCCGCTCCCCTTATAAAGCGCTTTTGCGCAAACGGCATCTTTATGCCAAAATAGGTATGCAAATAACCTAAAACAGAGGAGCGGGACATGAGTCAAGTATGCACTATCGGTTTGGACATTGCAAAGAACAAATTCCAGGTTCATGGCGAAGACGAACGTGGAGTAAAAGTTTTTAACAAACAGCTTTCCAGGGCTGAAGTATTGAATTTCTTTGCCAACCTGCCTACTTGCCTTGTTGGCCTTGAAGCTTGTGGAGGCTCGCATTACTGGGCACGGGAACTCAAAAAATTAGGTCATGATGTCAGACTTATTCCACCAAGACAGGTAAAGCCATTTGTAATCAGCAATAAAACTGATGCCGCTGACGCCAGAGCAATATGCGAGGTCGTTCAACGACCTGCAACTCGCTTTGTTCAGATTAAAACGGTTGAACAACAACATTTGGCATCTTTGCACCGGGTCAGGGAACGTTTAGTAGGAAATCGCACTGCTCTTGCAAATCAAATTCGTGGTTTTCTGCATGAGTCTGGAATTGTTATTCCACAAGGCATTTTAAATCTGAGAAAATGGTTGCCATTACTTTTATCAGAAAATGACGAACGGTTATGCGCAGCTTCAAAAATACTTTTCGCCAGTTTACATGATGAACTTTTTATTCTGGATAAAAAAATAGAAGAAATTGAAGTCCAACTTAAACAAATGGCGAAAGCCAATGATACTTGTAAACGCCTGATGAAAGTGCCTGGAGTTGGCATTCTCACAGCTACTGCCATAATTGCCCATATGGGTGATGGAAAACAGTTCAAAAATGGGCGTCAACTTGCAGCATGTCTGGGTTTGACCCCAAAAGAATATTCATCTGGCGGCAAGCAAAAATTACTTGGAATCAGTAAGCGTGGCGATAATTACATTCGCAAATTACTGATTCAGGGCGCACGCATCATATGCCGATGGTGGAATCGGAGAATTGCCGCTGAAAATGAATGGAGAATAATTTGGCTGCAACAAATAACTCAAAGAAGAGGCAAGTTTGTGGCCGCAGTTGCGCAAGCCAACAAAACTGCGCGGATAATCTGGAATATTCTTGCAAAAGGCGTTGAATATAACCCAGCTTAATAACAAATAGAAAGATTATTGAAATTTCCAACCTCTTCCAGGGTGTGACAGGAGAAGATGAAAAAACGGCTGAGCCGGCTTTCGGAAACTCTGACTAGGCTCTAGGCGTAAAACGCCGCCAGACTGATAAGAAACGAAAGCGCGGATTTCATCATGGCACACTAAGTGATGCCGAATACATGACAGCACTCGGACTCGTTTTACAATTTTCTCTTGACATCGGGGCGCGGGATATACAAGACCATAACTAAAATTTAAAATATTCTACATAAAAAGGTTACGTGTATTGATTGTTCCTTTTTCCGGCCCTGGCTTTTATCATTCCCTAAAAGCCTATACCCGATAGCTGCATGAGCTGGAAGGAAATTTTATCTTGAAGTTGCTTAATCTCTACAATCGATAATTACATAACTTGCTTTTTTTGTATGGACATATTAAAAATTATTATCCTGAATTTTAATTATCTTTTTCGCTAACGGATTTTT
>CAZCFU010000342.1:0-1934 GCA_964498005.1 uncultured Oscillospiraceae bacterium
CAGCACACGTCTTCCTCCCGCTCCAGCACCAGCACGTCCGCCTTATACCGGGACACCTCCCGGGCGATGGCGCAGCCGGACACACCCGCGCCAATGATGACGATATCAACCATGCAAATTCACTCCTTAGTCATACCTTTTCACGTTCCGCCGGGCGTACGCCCCCACGAAACGCCATTTTTGGCAGAAAAAGCCGGGCAGCCCGGTTCAACCCCTACGGGGGCTGGGCTGCCCGGCTCACAGCGTACTCATCACTCAGCATGAGAGACCAGGGGATATGATACGGCCCGCGGGGCCTCTTTCCGAACGGTCAGTCGATGTACTGAGTCCCGATCAGGTCATGAGCAGCAATTAAAACACGCCGGCGTTGCCCAGGGCCATGAACAGCAGGACGGCCACAACAGCGCCGATGATGGGGCCAAGCAGGGGGACGATGGCATAGCCCCAGTTGGAGTCGCCCTTACCCTTGATGGGCAGGAACGCGTGGGCGATGCGGGGGCCGATGTCACGGGCGGGGTTCAGGGCGTAGCCGGTCAGGCCGCCCAGGGACATACCGATGGACACGATGATGCCGAACACCAGCAGGTTGCCGACGCCGGCGGGAGCCGCGCCGGGAACGCCCTTGATGGCGAAGACCAGCACGAAGGTGGCGACCGCCTCACAGAAGATGTTGCGGGGGATGTTGGGGATGGACGGGCCGGTGGAGAACACGCCCAGCTTGGTGCCGGGATCGTCGGTGGCGTCGAACTGATCCTTGAACATCAGGTAGACGATGCACGCGCCCACGATGGCGCCGGCGAACTGGCCGATGATGTAGACGGGCACCTCAGCCCAGGGCAGGCTGTTGTCCACCGCCAGAGCGATGGTCAGGGCAGGGTTGAAGTGGGCGCCGGAGGCCGCGCCGAAGATGAACGCGGGCACCATGACGGCAAGGCCCCAGGCGATGGTGATCTGGATGGAGCCGGCGCCCTTCATGCCGGACTTGTTCAGGGTGACGTTGGCGACCACGCCGTCGCCCAGGATGATGAGCAGCATCGTGCCAAAAAATTCGGCCAGGAATTTCACTAACATTGACAAAAACCTCCTCTTTATATCTCTGTTCCGGGGCGGATCCGCCCCGGAACAGATAGCGGACACGTATCAAACCGCGCGGCGCTCAGGCCGCAAAGCGTCGGGAATTAGTCCTCCTTGGCCCAGCCGTAGGAGCACTTGACGGCCTTGTTCCAGCCCTTGCAGCGGGCGGCCCGATCCTCCTCGGAGATGGCGGGCTCGAAGGTGCGGTCGATGGCCCAGTTCTTGATGACGTCCTCCTTGCTGGCCCAGTAGCCCACGGCCAGACCGGCCAGATAGGCCGCGCCCATGGCGGTGGTCTCCACGCACATCGGGCGGTTGACGGGCGCGCCGCTGATGTCGGCCTGCATCTGCATGAGCAGGTTGTTGGCGGAAGCGCCGCCGTCCACCTTCAGGGCGGCCAGGTTCACGCCGGAGTCGGCCTTCATGGCCTGGAGCACGTCGTTGACCTGGTAGGCCATGGACTCCAGGGTGGCGCGGATGATGTGGTACTTGTTCACGCCGCGGGTGATGCCCACGATGGTGCCGCGGGCGTACTGATCCCAGTGGGGGGCGCCCAGGCCGGTGAAGGCGGGGACCACATAGCAGCCGTTGGTGTCCTTCACCTTGCGGGCCATGTACTCGGAGTCGGGGGAGGTGTCGACCATGCGCATCTCATCGCGCAGCCACTGGATGGAGGCGCCCGCCACGAAGATGGAGCCTTCCAGGGCGTACTCGACCTTGCCGTCCAGGCCCCAGGCGATGGTGGTGACCAGGCCGTTGTTGGAGAACACGGGCTTCTCGCCGGTGTTCATCAGCAGGAAGCAGCCGGTGCCGTAGGTGTTCTTGGCCTCGCCGGGGGTGAAGCAGGTCTGGCCGAACAG
>CAZCFU010000343.1:0-1932 GCA_964498005.1 uncultured Oscillospiraceae bacterium
TGAAGCAGATACAGCGTGCTGATGAGGTTGTTGGAGTAGTACTCCAGGGGCTTGGTCACGCTCTCCCCCACGGCCTTCAGGCCGGCGAAATGGATCACCGCGTCGATGTCCGGGTGCTGGGCGAACAGCGCCTCGACCTCGTCGTCATGGCACAGCTCCGTCTTCATGAAGGGGACGGTCTTTCCGGTGATCTTCTCCACCCGGCGCAGAGCTTCCTCGCTGGAGTTCACCAGGTTGTCCGCCACCACGATGTCGTATCCCGCGTTGAGAAGCTCCACACAGGTGTGGCTGCCGATGTAACCGGCGCCGCCGCAAACTAAGATGGACATAAAAACGCGCTCCTTTACTCAATAAATGATAAGGCTTTCAAAGGGCGGACAGTTTTCCGGCCGCTTTTCCTTATTATAACTGGACTGTCCGAAAATGGGAAGAGCTTTCTTGCTGGTTTTTTCAAGATAATTGTCCTCATGCCTCCGCGCGGCCCCCGGCCCGCCTCTGCCGGCGGTACTCCATGGGGCTCATCCCCTCCTGGCGGCGGAAGCTCTGGGAGAAGTAGCTCGGGGAGGAAAAACCCAAAATCTGGGCGATCTGGGACAGGGAGTGATCCGTCTCGGCCAGCAGGAAGCGGCTCTCCTGGATGCGCCGGGAGATGAGGTAGCTGATGGGCGAGATGTTGAACTCCCGCCGGAAGGTGTGGGAGAGGTAGTATTTGTTGATGTGCACCACCCCGGCCAGCTGATCCAGGGTGAGGTTCTCCTTAAAATGGTTGTCGATGTACCGCCGGACCAGGCCGCATTCCCGGCTGGATCCGGAGCTGGCCGGGAGGTCATCGGCCAGGGCGAAATCGTCCCTCCGCCGCAGGCGCAGCAGGATGACCTCCAGCAGACGCTGGCAGATCTCGTCACACCCCGCCCTGGGTTCCCGGATCTCCTGGGTAAGGGTGCGCAGGCAGGCGGATACGGCGTCCTCGGCGAACAGGTGCAGCAGGGCGTAGCCGTCCACACTGGTCACGGTCTCCAGCCCCTCTACCCCCAGCACCACATACTCCATGGGGCTGCCGTTCTGGCTGGTCTCGGTGTGGGGGATGCCTGCGTTCACCACCACCAGGTCGCTGACCGCCACCGGGAAGCGCTGCTCCCGGATGAGGAAATCGCCGTGGCCGCCGGTGATGAAAAACAGCTCCGCGCAGGTGTGGGAGTGGAGCTGGGAGGTCCAGTCCTTGCTGTAGTGGGCGCAGGACACATAGCGCAGCCGGGGCTGGCCGCGAACCGCGCTCCCTTCGGGAGCGTGATTTGCCTCCCCCAGAATATATTGATGTGTGCTCACGGCATCCCCCCCAATTCCCGCAAGATTGTACAAAATCGGCTTCGCGCTTATTAAATCTCATTATAGCGGCTTTTTCCCCATTGTGCAACCTTCCAAAAAAATTTTGCCTCTCCCATCCCTCTTCTTTCAAATCCCTTCAGCCTGAGGGGAGGGGCCGCGAAGGAAATCATAGATTTTGCCCAAAACACCCCCGCCCAATACCCAGGTTTTGCGTCAAAATGCAAAATAAAGCAATATCTATAAAAACTCGAGCAACAATCGAATTGCCAATTGGCGAAAAACCGTTTACCTTTATAAGGTGTAAGGGCGGGGCTATCCCCGCCGCATCCGTTATCATATGGAATGGAGGAACCAAAAGATGAAAAAGCTTCTCAGCATCATCCTGGCGGCTGCCATGATCCTGGCTCTGTTTGCCGGCTGCGGCAACAAGACCGCCGACGAGAGCAAGGCGCCCGACGCCACCAAGACTCCCGACGCCACCCAGACCGAGCCCGCCAACCAGCCCGACGACCAGACGCCCGCCGGCCCCATCAAGCTGGCCGCCCTGTCTTCCGGCTACATCACCAACTACCCCGACATGTGGAAGGAAGTCTGTGACGCCTTCAC
>CAZCFU010000344.1:0-1928 GCA_964498005.1 uncultured Oscillospiraceae bacterium
CCGGGGAAGGCCAGCACGTTGTTGATCTGGTTGGGGAAGTCGCTGCGGCCGGTGCCCACCACCGCCGCCCCCGCCTCACGGGCCAGGTCGGGCATGATCTCCGGCGTGGGGTTGGCCATGGGGAACAGGATGGGCCTGTCCGCCATGGAGCGCACCATGTCCTGGGTCACGAGCCCCGGCGCGGACACGCCGATGAACACGTCCGCGCCCTTGAGCGCCGCCGCCAGCCCGCCCTCGGTGAGCTCCGGCTTTGTCATATCCGCCAGCTCCGCCAGGGCGGGGTCGTCTGCCAGGTCGGGCCGTCCGGGATAGACGATGCCCCTGATGTCGCACAGTACGGCGCGGCGCAGGCCCATGGACCACAGCAGCTTGAAGATGGCCGTTCCGGCGGCCCCCGCCCCGGACATGACCAGCTTCACCTGGGACAGCTCCTTGCCCACGAGCTTCAGCGCGTTGGTCAGCGCCGCCGCCACGATGATGGCGGTGCCGTGCTGGTCGTCGTGGAAGATGGGGATGTCACACCGCTCCTTCAGCTTCCGCTCGATCTCGAAGCACCGGGGGGCGGAGATGTCCTCCAGATTCACCCCGCCGAAGGAGCCCGCCAGCAGGGCCACCGTGTTGACGATCTCGTCCACGTCCTTGGAGCGCACGCACAGCGGCACGGCGTTCACCCCGCCGAAGGCCTTGAACAGCACGCACTTGCCCTCCATGACCGGCATACCCGCCTCGGGGCCGATGTCCCCCAGGCCCAGCACCGCCGTGCCGTCGGTGACCACCGCCACCGTGTTCCACCGGCCGGTGAGCTCATAGCTCTTGTCGATATCCTTCTTGATCTCCAGGCAGGGCTGGGCCACCCCCGGGGTGTAGGCCAGGGACAGGGATTCCCGGTCCTTGACCTCCATCTTGGGCACCGTGTCCAGCTTGCCCCGCCATTGGTAGTGCAGTTTCAACGATTCAGCCGCGTAATCCATAGCTCGCCGCTCCTTTTCTTTCAAATCGGCAAGAGTATATCACACCCGGAGCGAAAAGGGAAGGGCGTTGGGCCAAACCGTTCCCCTTGCATTTCCACGGCATTGTGATATAATTTCAGGGATATTTCCCAAGATTGGAGAATTCCCATGGATTACTTTCACCTGTCCGCTGGACAGGATACCATTGAACGCATCAGCGCCCTGGGCCTTGCCCACCTGGGCGACGGCGTGTACGAGCTGATGGTGCGCTCCTGGCTGTGCCTCCACGGCAAGGCCACCAACGCCGGCCTGCACAAGGCCGCCGTCAAGTACGTGGCCGCACCCGCCCAGGCCAAGCTGGTTCACGCCATTCTGCCCCTGCTCACCGAGGAGGAGCAAGGGGTGTACCGCCGGGGCCGCAACAGCCACACCGCCGCCGTCCCAAAGGGGGCCAGCGTGGGGGAGTACCACGCCGCCACGGCGCTGGAATCCCTGTTCGGCTGGCTGTACCTGCAAGGAAGGACGGATCGGCTCAACGAGCTGTTTGACGTGATGATGGAGGCAAGCGAAGATGCCATTTGACGCGATTTTTATGACCGCCCTGGCCGGGGAGCTGCGGGACAAGCTCATCGGCGGCAAGGTGGACAAGCTCTACCAGCCCGCCCGGGACGAGGCGGTGCTCCATATGCGGGCGGGCCGGGACAACGTGCGCCTGCTGCTGTCCGCCAGCCCCGCCCATCCCAGGGCCCAGCTCACAAAGGTGCCCCGGGAGAACCCGGAGACGCCCCCCATGTTCTGTATGCTGCTGCGCAAGCACTTCACCGGGGCGCGGCTTTTGGAGCTGACCCAGCCCCCCATGGAGCGGCTGCTGGACTTCCGCTTCGAGACGCTGGACGAGCTGGGCGACCGGGTGGAGCGCCGCCTGGTGCTGGAGTGCATCGGGCGCAAGTCCAACCTCATCATGCTGGACGGCGCGGG
>CAZCFU010000345.1:0-1925 GCA_964498005.1 uncultured Oscillospiraceae bacterium
TGGGCGGCCTGATGAGCCTGTTCACCAACGACCTGGAGACGGTGCAGGACTGCTACGGCTCAGGCTTCCTGATGTTTTTCGACGCGCTGCTGCTGGGCGGGCTGTCCGTCCACCATATGTGGCGGATGGATCCTCTCATGACCGCCCTGGCCATGATCCCCATGGGGCTGCTGCTGGCGTCCAGTGCGGTGGTGGGCCGGTACATGATGAAGAAGTGGGACATCCGGCAGGAGGCGTTCTCCCGCCTGTCCGACTTCTCCCAGGAGAGCTTTTCCGGCATCGCCGTCATCAAGGCGTTTGTCAAGGAGGCCAAGGAGCTGTGGGCGTTCCAGACCATCAACAAGGAGAATGAGAAGGCCAACGTGGACTTCACCCGCGCCTCGGTGCTGCTGCGGATTTTGGTCACCCTGTTTGTGGAATCCGTCATCTGCATCATCCTGGGCTATGGCGGCTACCTGGTGTGGAAGGGCGTGTTCAACGCCGGGGAGCTGATGGAGTTCATCGGCTACTTCAACGCCATTGTGTGGCCCGTCATGGCCATTTCCGAGCTGATCGACATGACCAGCCGGGGCAAGGCGTCCTTGAAGCGCATCAGCGAGCTGCTGGACGCCCCCCAAAACGTGGCCGACCGCCCGGATGTCACCCCTCTGGGCGAGGTGAAGGGGGACATCGAATTCAAGCACCTCACCTTCCGCTATCCCGATGGGGAGTATGACGCCCTGCGGGACGTGTCCTTCACCATCCGCGCGGGGGAGAACATCGGGCTGGTGGGCCGCACCGGGGCGGGCAAGACCACGGTGGTGGATCTCATTCTGCGCACCTGCAACGTGCCAGACGGCACCGTATTCGTGGACGGCCATGACGTGAACACCGTCCCCATCCGGGAGGTGCGGCAGGCGGCGGCCTACGTGCCCCAGGACAACTTCCTGTTCAGCGACACCATTGCCCGGAACATCGACTTCACCCACAACAGCCCCGACGAGAACCGGGTGGTCTTTGCCGCCGGCCTGTCCGATGTGGATCGGGACGTGCGGGGCTTCCCCATGGGTTACGACACCGTGCTGGGGGAGCGGGGCGTCACCGTGTCCGGTGGGCAGAAGCAGCGCATCTCCATCGCCCGGGCCCTCATCAAGGACGCGCCCATTTTGATCCTGGACGACTCGGTGTCCGCCGTGGATACCCAGACCGAGCGGGCCATCCTGGACAACCTGAAAAAGACCCGGCAGGGCCGCACCACCATTTTGATCGCCCACCGCATCTCCACCGTGGAGCGGATGGATCGCATCATCTTCCTGGAGGACGGGGCGGTCACCGCCATCGGCTCCCACCAGGAGCTTTACGACACCTGCCCCGCCTACCACCGCATGGTGGAGCTGCAAAAATTGGAGGAAGAGGGGGCGAAACACAATGCGTGAGTATCTGCCTGTTTTGTTCGTGGGCGCTATTGTGGGCGTGTTTTCCCTCATCTTCGTGTTTGCCTGGTGGCGTGACCGGCATCGAAAGACCGCCCCCGACTTTGACCGCCACATCCCGGACGGCGAGATCGTCCGGCGGCTGATGAAATACGCCGTGCCCTACAAAAAGGAATTCCTGCTGGTGCTGGTCATCATGCTGGCCTCCATCGCCTATGACCTGGCCTCCCCCCTCATCGTGGGCCGCATCGAGGGGCTCATCAAGGATCGGTTTGAGCCGCCCGTCCTCCTGCGGTGGGTGGCGCTGTACGCGGGCATCCTCATCGTGTCCATGATCTGCACCTATTTCCAGTCCATCATCCTGCAAAGGACGGGGCAGAAGATCCTCTCCGCCCTGCGGCAGGACCTGTTTACCCACATCGAATCCCTCTCCCACGACCAGCTCAATAAGATCCCCGTGGGCAAGCTGGTCACCCGCGTCACCAACGACACCAACGCCATCTCCATGATGTT
>CAZCFU010000346.1:0-1920 GCA_964498005.1 uncultured Oscillospiraceae bacterium
CGCCGTAGCAGCTGGTGGCCACCGCGCCGGTCAGGTTGGAGTACACGTCGCTGGTCAGCCGGACGAGACCCTTTTCAGTTTGTATTTTCATGGGAACCTTCCTTTCTTTGCGGGCAAGAGGGTTGCCTTTCCAAAATTCATTCACCCTATATTGTATTCTATTTTGTGAGAAAATACAAGCCCGTTTTGCCGCCAAAAAATTCGGGGTGATTCGGGGCCTTTTGGGCTTTCTGAACAGGGAATCGGGCAAAAAAACGCCCCGGACGCGCGTCCGGGGCGGGAAAGGTGATGTGGGGATGTCAGGGGAAGAGATCCAGCGTGTCATAGAGTTCGGCCAGCGGCTCATTTTTTGGGATGCCGCCGTGATGAATCCGATACTGGATGCCGTCCTGCACAAACGTGGCGATACAGTTGACAATGCCCTCTGCATCCGGATACTCCGAATCTGCCGGAAGGTTGAACACCGCGATTTCTGCCTGGCAGCCGTTGGCCATGGAATAGGGCTCGAGGATCTCCGCCGGGACGCTGTCCCCGGATGCGGATTCGATGACCATGCCCCACCCGGTCATCCCGGTAGCGTCGCCGGAAAAATATTCCGTCGTAATGGTCACCCAGAACCAGGGGGAGGTCCAGGACGTGCCCACATCCACCATTATCAGCCTGTCCTTCTCGTCATAGTCCAGCCCCACCGTAAACAGCCCGCTATGCTCTTGGCCGGTTTCCGGGAGGAAGCAGGGGATATCTTCGCCGATAAAGGCGCGGGCCTCCTCCCAGGTGTCGAAGGACAGCTCGACGTGGCGATTATCCCCCCGGTTCTCGCCGGCGGCCAGAAGGGCGGGGCTGAAGCTGTCGATGGGGTAGCCGGTTGGCTCGTATTTGACGAAGTATCTGTTTACGCCGTCCTCCGTGGTGCGGGACTCCGCCTGGACGGGGGTGAAGCGGTTGAGGAAGTTCTCCACCGCCTCCGGGTTGGCGGCGGCGAAGGCGGTGCCCAGCAGCGCCAGACACAGGCAGGCGGCGATGAGGCCGGTGCGGACGGCTTTTGGCAGGCGGCGCTTGGCCGGGGCCTGGATGTCGGCCTCCTCGATGAGGTCGTGGCCGGTGGTGTTCATCAATTCTAAGACCTGTTCTTTTTTCACAGGAAACCCTCCTTTTGCAGTTGGTCGCGCAGCTTGTTCCGGGTGCGGAACAGCACGCTTTTGGTTTTGCTCACGCTCCAGCCCAGGCGGCGGGCGGCGTCCTCCACCGGGTCGGCGTACCAGTATCGGCGGACAAAGGCAATACGCACGTCCTTTGGCTGGGCGCGGAGGAAACGGGCGACGGCTTCGGTCAGGGCGCGGTACTCCGTTTCGCCCATGGGGTCGTTCCCCGGGGGCAGGCAGGAGGCCAGCTCCAGGGCGGCCTCGTCCACGGTGGGCGGGCGGCGGCTGTTCTCCCGGCCCATGGCTAAAGCCCGGTTGCGGACGATGGCGGCCAGCCAGCCCTTGAACCGCTCCGGCCGTGCCGGGGGGATGGCCCGCCACACCGCCAGCCAGCAGTCGTTTAGACACTCGTCCACGTCCCGGTGGTCGGCAAGGAGTTGGGCAGCTATGGCGCGGCAGTATGGGCCGTATTGGGTGGCCAGCGCGGGGACGGCCTCCTCCGAGCGGGCGAGGAACAGTTCGATCAGCTCCTGGTCTGTCATGGCGTTCACTTCCTTTGCGGGGTGGTGGGAACCGGTTCTGCTTATATAGAGTGCCACAGGAGGCGGTCGGTTGCAAATTTTTGCAAAAAATTCCCCCGCCGGATGGGCGGGGGAATGGGGAAAGCTTAATTCATAAGCGAGCAGACCAGCTCGGTGTAGGCGGCGGGGTCGTCGATGGGCAGGCCGGCGATGAGCAGGGCCTGGTGGTACAGCACCTCCGCGTACTTGGCGGCGCG
>CAZCFU010000347.1:0-1909 GCA_964498005.1 uncultured Oscillospiraceae bacterium
CGCAAAAATCGGAGTCCATGTGGGCTTGGCTGTTCATCGCCCCCACCATGTTGGGACTGCTGATCCTGAATTTTTGGCCGATCCTCAATACCATCTGGCAAAGCCTGTGCAAAACCGGTGACTTTGGTCGGGGTAATCAGTTTGTGGGCCTAAAGAACTATATGGATGTGATGCAGACCGGTGAATTTTGGGGCAGCCTGTTCAACACATTCAAGTATGCCATTATCGAAGTGCCCTTATCTGTCGTATTTGCTCTGGTGCTGGCTGTGCTGCTCAACCGGAAAATGCGGGGACGCGGGATTTACCGCACCGTGTTTTTCATGCCCATGGTCGCCGCTCCGGCCGCTGTGGCTATGGTGTGGAAATGGCTCTATAACCAGCAGTACGGTCTGCTCAACCACGTCTTTGGGCAGCAGACCGCTTGGATTTCGGATGCAAATATTGCCTGGATCTCCATCGGCGTCATCGGTGTGTGGTCGATCCTGGGTTACAACATGGTCCTTCTCATTGGCGGTCTCCAGGAGATCCCACATGACTACTATGAAGCATCCTCCATCGACGGAGCCACTGGGATCAAGCAGTTCTTTACCATTACAGTCCCTCTGCTCAGCCCTACCCTGTTTTTCATTATCCAGACACGTATCATCGGCGCACTCCAGCAGTTCGACCTAATCTATATGGTAATGGATGACAGCAACCCTGCCATGAGCAGCGTACAGACTGTGGTGCCGCTGTTCTATCGGTATGCATTTACTTATGGCAACAAGGGATATGGCTCGGCAATCGTAATCCTGCTGCTGGTGGTCATTATGGTGCTGACCGTCATTCTGCAAAAGAGCGAGAAAAAATGGGTCTATCACAATTGAGGAGGTGCAGTTTGGATGGAAAAGCATGAAAAGAATATAGCCGTCCTGATCCATGTGATCTTGATCATCGCTGCGTTTATTATGGTCATCCCCTTCCTGTGGATGGTGCTGACTGCGTTTAAAACAGTTACAGAGTCCACCAGCATCAACCCCTTTGTGATCTTCCCCTCCAGCTGGAAGCCGGACAACTTTCTTGACGTTTGGAACAGTTACAATTTCCTAGTGCTCTATAAGAACACGCTACTGATGATCTTCTTCCGGGTGGCCTGTGCCGTAATTACCGCAAGCATGGCCGGGTTCGCCTTTGGCCGGTTGGAATTTGTAGGAAAAAAGCTCATGTTCTCCCTGGTTTTGGTGCAGATGATGGTTCCCGGACAGATCTTCATCATTCCGCAGTACGTTATGGTATCCAAGATGGGTATGCTCAATACCATGTTCGGCCTGGTATTCCCTGGTATGGTGACAGCCTTCGGCACGGTCCTCCTTAAGACGGCCTACGAGGGACTGCCCAAGGATATGGATGAGGCGGCTGCCATTGATGGGTGCAACTGCTTCCAGCGCTTCCTTCTGATTCTGTCCCCTCACACCCGCAGCGCAATGGTATCCTTGGGCATCTTTACCGCTGTGTTTGCCTTCAAGGACCTGATGTGGCCTATGCTGGTTTGTCCAGACGCTTCCACGACCACGCTGTCCGCCGCGCTGGCGAAGCTCCAGGGGCAGTACGCCTCCAACTATCCCAGCCTGATGGCGGCCGCGCTGATGGCCTGCCTGCCTATGCTGGTGATTTATATGTTCTTCCAGCGCCAATTTGTGGAGGGCATTGCTACCTCCGGCGGGAAGCTGTAATGTTCTGTATTTTCTTTTGGTAGGAGGACGCAAATGAGCATCCTTTTTGACAGCAAAGCTATGATCTTAACCATCCATACCGCACACACCAGCTACCAAATGCAGGTAGACAAATGGAATCGTCTGCTGCACCTGTATTATGGGCGCCGGCTCGGCCAGGATTACCTGGCCGGGCTGTTCCCCCAGGCTGACCGGGG